>CAZTJA010000035.1:0-27312 GCA_964613745.1 uncultured Syntrophaceae bacterium | reverse complement strand
GTTTCAGGCGGTCATGTCATCCGGTGTTTACATAAGTGACGTGTTTCTGGGGTTCCGAAAATTCCCTCATTTTATTATCGCAGTGACAAGGCACGAGGGCAATCGCAGCTGGATACTACGAGCCACCATTAACTCTGAAATCATCGATGAAATGGTTCGAAAGGCCCAAGTAGGAAAAACCGGCGATGCCTTTATCGTGAATATGAACAACATACTTCAAACTCAGCCTCGCTTCAGCGGAACTCTCTTTGAGAAACCCAACACGCCGGATTTTTCTCGGACCCGTGGACTTGTCATAGATGAAAAATCTTTGAACGGTGAGAGCGTTTTATATGCCGCCATTCAGATCTCCTATCCGCGTTGGATATTAGTAGTTCGGGAAGATCCGAAAGAAGAGATGATTCCGTTATTCAGAGCCAGGTACGCAGGATCTTTGATTCTGGCATTCGGCGTTGCTTTAGTAATCGTCGGCACAATTTATATTTCCAGATCGATAACCAATGAACTGATTCGCATTGAGAGGGAGAAGGCCAAGAGTGACGATCTTGTGATCCAGTCAAGCAAAATGGCTGCTTTGGGAAAAATGGCTGCGGGAATCGCACACGAGATAAATAACCCTCTAGCGATCATTGGGGAGAAAGCCGGCTGGATGAAAGATCTCCTGGAGAAAGAAGACGTAAAAAACAGCGAAAACTTCCAGGAATTCGAAGATTGCATAAAGAAGATTGAACGTCAGGTGGAGCGATCAAGAACGATTACGCACCGTCTTCTGAGATTTGGTCGAAGAATGGAGCCGACCCAGGAAATGGTTGACCTCAATAATATATTGCTGGAAACAATAACATTCCTTGAAAACGAAGCGCATTATCGGGATATAAAAATTGAAACCGATTTGTCGCCGAAAGTTCCGCGAGTAAATACCGATCAGTCCCAACTGCAACAGGTGTTTCTGAATATCATCAACAATGCGATTGACGCTATCAAGAAAGAAGGAATAATCAAGGTCATAACTTCGTACGATACGGAAAAGAGCGACCATGTTCTTATCACGATCGCAGATAACGGACCGGGTATATCAAGGGACAATATCAACAAAATATTCGACCCATTTTTCACAACAAAGAGTGCAAACGAGGGAACCGGTCTGGGGCTCTCAATTAGTTATAGTATTATTGAAAAATTGGGCGGAAAAATAGAAGTCGAAACGGAAGTCGGGCAGGGAACGACTTTCAAAATCTTTGTGCCCACAAAGTCATAGCTTTAGCTCATTGGAGGGATGAATGGATAAGTTCAGAGTGTTGATAGTTGATGATGAAGAGGATTTTGTCGAAACCATAGTCAAACGACTAAAGGATAGAGGCATGGACGCTCAAGGCGTGACCAGTGGACAGGCAGCATTGGATCTACTCGATACGAAAGATGTTGATGTGGTCATTCTCGATGTAAAGATGCCGGGCATGGACGGAATTGAAACACTGCGTGCAATGAAAAAAAAGAAGCCGTTAACGGAAGTGATCATGCTAACGGGTCACGGCTCGGTTGAATCCGGCATTCAAGGTCTGCAGCTCGGGGCCTATAATTATGTGATGAAGCCCGTTCCGCTCAATGATTTGATGAAGCAAATGGAACAGGCGTATGAGCGAAAGCTGATCGAAGAAGAGCGAAATCGTCATAGTCGTCCCTAGACTAAATCAACATGGAATCTCAAAATCGAAAATTCCGTGAGAATGTGTTCCGGTATGCAGCAGGTCTGTTCATTATTCTTTTAGTTATTCCTTTGAGCTACACTTCCGGGGAAACATTTATCATAGGTTTTCTAGGCTTAACTCTAGTATTGATGACGTATCTACGTCACTTACTGGCCGTTATAGAAAAAACCGAACAGCAAAAGCAAAATCTCAGTGAGGAACTGCGCCGTTCACAGGCAATCTCCACCGTCAGCGATCTTTCTGCAGGCATCGCCCACGAGATAAATAATCCATTAGGTATAATCTCACAGGAAGCTCAGTGGGTTAGCCATATTCTTAAGAGTCAATCTCTCCAAGACGTCAAAGAAACTGACGATATGAAGGACTCTTTGAAGGAAATTATCGGGCAAGTTGACCGCTGTAAAGAAATAGTGCGGAAATTATTGAATTTAGCTAGAGACATGGAGCCGGTAATCCAGTGCGCGGATGTAAACGAACTTGTATTGAGCATGTGTAATGTTGTGCAATCTCAAGCTGACGAGAGGAATATACGATTAAGATCAAACTTGGGCAGCAACATACCATTGATCTACACTGACCCGCCGCTCCTTAGACAGGTTATGCTCAATCTCCTCGTCAATGCTGTGCATGCAGTTGATAGAGACGGTGAAATCACAATCGCCTCAAGAATTTCAGATCAAGCCGTGCACATAGAGGTTACCGACAGCGGGTGCGGTATTCCCAAAGAGCAGCTTAACAGAATATTCACTCCATTCTTTACCACTAAGGCCCAAGGCAAGGGAACCGGATTGGGCTTGGCTATTTGCAGAGGCATTATAGAGAGGCTCGGCGGAAGTATTTCCGTTGAAAGCGAAGTAGGCCGCTGTACAAGTTTTACCATTAATCTGCCGATTAACAGAACTATTCAGGGAGACGACGAATGACCGGCAAACCTAGGATCCTTATTGTCGATGATGAAGAACGATTCCGGAACACAATGTCCCGATTGCTGCAAATAGAAGGATTCGAGACTAAAACTGCCGGATCCGGATCTGATGCTTTACAGGAACTGCAAACCAACCAATACGACATTGTAATTCTGGATGTCCGAATGCCCGAAATGACCGGGCCACAGGTACTTGCTCGAATAAAAAAAATTAACTCAGAAATTGAAGTGATCATAATGACCGGTTATGCATCCGTCGATACGGCCAAGGAAATAATGAGCCTGGGCGCATACGATTACTTGCTCAAACCGTATGATACCAATGAACTGTTGGAGAAAATTGAAGCCGCATATGACAGAAAGATAGCTCGGAAAAAACTAACCGGTGAACCGACTTGATGAATGAGTCCCACACAGACTTGTTCAATTTATTGCGAAGGTTGTTCCAGCTTGCACAATTCCTCTGGATCAAGATGATAATCTCCGCTCAGAAACATTTCCGCTAAACGGTCAACGCTGGATTCACAGCGCATCAACATGTCCATTTGTCGCGTAAATTGGAGTAATCGCCCACATTGGTCGAGCTTCTCCTGTATTACCTCTTGGGGATACTTATAAATCCGTGCGTCAACCCGGTCTTCCTTTATGTCAACCGAGAAGTCCAGGGATTGAAATATCTTGCCGATTGCCCGTACTCTCCTGTTCTTCCGAACTTCGTCCGCCGCCCCACCTTTAAATGCAAAAGTAATATAGTTTTTGCTTACGCTTTCGCCACAATACGAATCAAGAACACTGTAGTGGTAACCGATTCGGGAGCTGAAATTCAGATACTTATCTGAAATTATAGCATAACTTCTATCTCCGAAACGCTCAGCCGTATTGTTGGGGGACAGCATTTGCTCTCTCACGACGGAAAAGAAACCTCCTAAATCGATGGGTCGTGGACCATACAACTGGAGATTTTCATGCAGCATGCCTTTGAGTAAAGACTTAAATGGGGTGGAAGAAATTTGGTCGACCGTGACCCAAACTGCGGATGGATGAATGTCGGTCAAACCATCGCCAAGATCTATAATATGGAGATCCAGAGGAATCTTCGCTCGGAGTTTGAGAGCTCCGCTCCCTTGATTGTTGGAGACAAGATCGCTGATCTGAAACATTTCTCTGTACGACAATTCATGAACGAAACGCATGATGTCATGAAGCGTGCGACAATGCTCCGGAGTAAAATCCACGGATTTTGGGTTGACCAGATACAAAGGAACGATCAGATCTGCGATCTTTCTCAATGTATTGTAAACCGGAGTGCCCTTCATCGCCGACTCCCGAGATTTTTGGAGGCTCAGCAGTTCGGGAACCCGCCCGAGGTATACGCGACCTGAGAATGCATCTACGGTGATCAACTGATCTCGTTTGACTAAAGACGTCGCGTTCTTGGTATCTAGGATAGTCGGGACGCCGAACTCTCGTGCCAGTGATGCCATGTGACCTGTTATGCTTCCTGCATCGGTGACGATTGCGGATGCTTTTTTCATAACGATCACAAATTGAGGAGTTGAATGTTTGGCAATCAAGACTGAGCCTTCAGGAAACGATAAGAGATCCTGATCACTTTCGACGTGAAAAGCAGTTCCTGATCCCACTCCGGGAAAAGCTATTGCTCCTCCTTCAAGAATAAGGTCATATCCTTCAATCACCGGAAAAGCGGATATTCCGTTCTTACCGATATCCTCAATGTGCAACGGGCGTGTTTGGAGTACAAGCAAACGCCCCGTGGGACTGAGCGCCCATTCAATATCTTGGGGATAATTGTAATGGGATTCCAATCTGAGGGCGAAATCGGCCAACATTTTAATTTGTTCGCTGGAAAGGCACTGAACATCCTGCTGGTCTTCAGGGACCGGAAGCTCGTGAAGTCCTCCGGCAGGGTTTGCCGTCAATTTCAGGGGTTTGTGGGAACAATTAACTTCCACAATATCCAAGTCCTTGCTTTTCGCCACTATATAGGTATCCGGTGATATTATGCCGTCCACAACGTAGGGCCCCAAACCCCAGATCGCCTGAATGAGGATATTGTCTTCCAGAATTTGGCTTGGATTCCTCGAGAATATGACTCCACTTACGGTCGAATCGACCATTTCAATGCAGGCCACGCTCATGGCAATGTCTTCGTCTCGCATGCCTTTATTCAGACGATATGAAATTGCTCGTGGTGTGTAGAGGCTCGCAATAACGTATTTGTATGTTTCGGGGATCCTATCATGTGGGACGTTCAAAACGGAAAGATATTGACCTGCATACGAGAGGTCACTGTCCTCTCCTATCGCGCTGCTCCGGAGCGCCACTTTCGGCAGCAATTCCGAGTTTGTTGGATCCAACCCCAAGTTCTTCACCATTAATTCATATGCGGACATTATTGCCGCTTCCAGACCGCTCGGCATTTTAGCGGTTATGATAAGTCTTTGAATTTCTTCAGATACGGCATTGACGGCTGCAGCATCGTTCGGATCTAATTCACGTCTCTTCCGATTGATTTCATCGAGCAGCTCATTTTGATCGATAAAAAACTCATACGCCCTTGTCGTAATGGCAAAACCCTCGGGAATTGATAATCCTATCCTTTTCAGCTCTCCTAAGTTGGCATTTTTCCCGCCGACCCAATCAACCATGTCTTTATTGATTTCGGAGTAACTCAAAACCCAGTCGCTTGGCGGTAGTTCTTTTTTTTTCCCCAATTCCTCCTTTATGGCAAAGTTGATCTTTTCGAGGACATCAAAGAGAAGTGGATACTTGTGCCCGGAGAGGTCATCCAGGCTTTTGACCATTCGCAAAGTATGAAAAACGCAGCGAGTTGCTTGTGAACGAATGTAGGACATTCCGAACACTTCCTGACCTCGAAGTTTCTCCTCTAAATCGGTAATGAGGTTTAGTAATTCACCATTTGATGCGAGCAAATCTTTGAAGCAGGTATACTTGAATTTGAAAAGCCTGGACACCTTCCTGCGAGATTCCGCCCGATCTTTGGTGGTCCAATTTTTTATTCGCTGCACAATTTTCGAAAATGGTTGGGTCATGTGGCACCACATAAGGAAAAAGAACGTTCATGGTTTGGAAGCAATTTTGATGCCTTGTTGTTCCGCCGGCGAATTGGTTTAAAGAAGGAGAAAATTCACGCTAAAGAGGAGACACGATCGGAGTCAAGCTTATGCAGGAAATTCAAAAGAAGTACCAACAGTAAAGAAGAACGCTAATCGAGTTCCTGTATGGCTTTATCCGTCTCGTTCATTGCGCTAAAAACTTCGCTTTGAGTAAGGCGAAGCCAATCACTGATTTCCAAAGAGGAAATGTAACCGGACACAACTAATTTTCGAAGAAGGGTTTGAAACTGTCTGGGGGTAAGATCATACTTTTGGAGTAGAGAATTTTCATCCGTACCGGATTTTATATCTGTTATAATTTGTTTAGCATTTATCGTACGTTTACCCATATCACTCTCCGAATCTATTTTCGGAATGTAAGCATGTCAATAATCGAGTCAAGCCGTCCGAGTTTACATGTGTCAAGAAAACTGACAGATGGCGGGCTCTCTGTTGGTTCAGCCTATCTGTCCTGCCGTCCATCATGATCTATGGTTGGATCACATGCAACAACAATGTTACTTACAAATGAGCCGGCACGCACCTTGCTTCTTGCCCGTTGAGAGAGAAAGTAATCGGTCGAATCAATTTTCAGATTGATACCACAAGAAGTGATTAAATGAAATAATGGAGGTGTAGACCACAGTGCTGCGACCACTTTGAACCGGTTTTGCAATCTCCCTTTGATCTTTTTTTCACCGAGCGCGTGTTCGGGTTGAGTCTACGCTCTGATTTCAGGAGAAAACCATGCTCGTAAAATACTGGATGAAAAAAGACGTACTTTCGATCGATGTCAATGATTCTATGCATCAGGCTATAAATCTGATGAAGGAACAGGACATCGCTATTCTACCGGTCACCAAGAAGGGTCAATTGGTGGGAGTGGTCACCGATCGCGATATAAAAAGGGCTTCCGCATCCGATGCTACATCTTTGGATGTACATGAGTTAATTTACCTTCTTTCAAAGATCAAGATCAGCGACATTATGACTACTGACCCGATCACCGTGCCACCGGACTACACGATAGAAGAAACCGCCGCAATTCTACTCGACAACAAAATCTCCGGGGTCCCCGTAGTAGATAACGGCAAGATCGTAGGCATCATAACTCAAATGGATCTGTTCCGGGCTCTCATTTCGCTGACGGGTCTCGAAAAGCGAGGAGTACAATTCGCTTTTCAGCTCGAAGATCGTCCCGGTTCAATAAAGGAAGTCACTGATTTGGTGAGAAATTATGGCGGGCGATTGGTCAGTATACTGAGTTCATATGAGAGAGCACCTATGGACCATCGTCATGTTTACATCAGGTGCTATGGAATAGATCGCGACACGCTCCCGAAATTGATTGAGGAACTCAAGCAAAAAGCAACATTGCTTTACATGGTGGATTTACGGGAGGATGTTAGGAAAGAGTTCGTGACTCCCACAAGAGTTGGATGATCACACGTGTGGTCGGTTTGATGTACACCGATCACACAGGTTCCAATACCCTGTTTCTAATCTGCATCTGCCTGTTTGTAGTCTGCGAAATGAATTCATTGTCATGTGAAATTATCAAATAACTCAGATCTGAATCCCGCAAAATTTGCAGAAGTCTTTCGGTAGTATCTTCGTCTAATCCCCCGGTCGGCTCATCCAAAATGAGAAAATCAGGCTGTAAGGCAAGCACCGTAGCAAGTGACACCAGCCGCTTTTCTCCTCCGGAGAGCTGATAGGTTATCCTATTCTCGAAGCCCTCCAGGTCCAATCTGTTCAGGACCTCTAAGACAATCTTTTTTGCCTCTTCGGGGGACTTGCCCATGTTGAGAGGACCAAATGCAACATCCTCCAGCACTGTAGGACAAAAGAGCTGATCGTCGGCATCTTGAAACAGGAATCCAATGCGGCCGCGAATCTCCCGGAAATCGGATTCTGTTTTACGAACCTTACCGAAAACCTCAACCGTCCCGGATTCCGGAGTTAACAGACCCATGATGATATGGCATAAAGTCGTCTTTCCAGAGCCATTCCGGCCGATTAAGCCTACGCGATCCCCTTTTTTACATTCAAAATTGAGGTTTTGCAGTATGTAATCGGTGTTGTACCTGAAATTTATGTCGCTGAGCTTAATCATTTTACGGCAAACAGGAGGAGAGAAAACAATGTGCCCGAAACCGCAACAACGTAATCAGATTTCCTCATCTCGTAATCATGCAGGATGTAGAATCGGCCGTTGAAGCCTCTACACTTCATTGCAGCCACAATTCTGTTGGATCGATCATAGCTGCGAACCAGCAGCATACCTATGAGGTGAGCGTATGATTTATAGGTGAACAGGTTTGTCGAGGGTTTAAAACCCCTGACCTTCATAGCGGTCAAGAGCCGATGATACTCTCCGTGTATCACGTGGATGTAGCGAAAGCAGAAAAAGATTAAATGCACGAGCTTATTTGGAAATCCCATATGACTTAGAGCATGCGCCAGAGTAAATATGGATGATGTCCCCAGCATGGCGATACTCATGAGAACTATTGCATTGGACTTGAGCGCAACGAGAAAAGCCTCATTAATGCCTTCAAGGTATATACTCCACGAGCCCAAAGTGTAAACGGCGGTTTCACCTTTGCTGAACGGCAGCATCAGACAAAGGAAGAGAATAAAACCGTTGACCACAAGAAGTCTTTTCATCACTTTCAGAAAGCTAACTTTTGAAATAGTCAGAGCAGTCAATGGCAAAATAAAACTTAAAGCTACCATGGTTAAATTGTTTGAAAGTGCAATAACTACTGAAAATATGACGGCTAACAAGATCTTAACGCGAGGATCGAGTGTGTGCACACGGGATTTTCCTAAAGCGAACTCTTCAATTTCCATTCGATTCAGTTCCTGACCCTTTTTTGTTGCTACGGGAAGCGCAAAAAGCCCAAATGCCGAAAAGTCCTAAAATCCATCCTATTCCGCCTAAAATTTCGGATAATTGCGGTCCTCTGGATTCATTCTCTGCTAATTTCCTGCTGATGTGGTCTAGCTTTTCGTTCAGAGACTGTAATTTCTTGTCGATGCCCTTCTCTAAGTTCTCGATTACGGCATGTGTTTCGTTTTCCGTCAAAACCTCAGATGTGGAAGATTTTTTGGAATCAGTTTGTGGGCGAAGTAGGTTCTCGGATGATGCGTTTCCTTCGGTCAACGCCAGGAGATATTCTGCTTGGTGTCCCATGCCCGCTTGCAGCACAATTCTGATTTGATCGGATATCGGACCTAGAGCAGTCTTCGAAACCCGATAAATTCCTTCGGAATTGGTCATACCTTCATGGATCATGTTTCCTGACGAATCAAAGATCTGAATCACGGAATTTACCACTCTAGTTTTTCCACCAAGATATCCCTGAGCTACAATGTCGCTCCCTTCCGTGTAAGCAAACACATTAATCCTGTGCGCCTCTGCACGGCTGCAAAACAAAGCAAAGAAACAAATCAAAAATATGAATACTGAATTCATTGTATTTTTTGCCCAGCAAAGCGGAGCCGTTTTGGAGATGTATTTCAAAATCACTTCTGATTCTCCAATATCATCTGTGGTCTGATATTCCGTAGAAACTCAACTATAAAGACGGTAATCAAACCTTCGGCAATCATAACCGGTATGTGCGCCAAAACAATTATCTTGGCGGCAATATCAAACGATTGGCCCGTGAGAAGAAGGGAAAGCGCAGTAAGTATCCCCGATAAAAATATGGAACCGGCTCCGGCCAAGAACTCAAAGGTGGTCCTCACAACCAAAGACGCATTTAAGAAACGTCTACATAAGAAACCCATCAGAACTGCAGGAGAAGCAATGTTGAAGGTGTTCACGCCTAGTGTCGTTATTCCCCCATATTGAAAGAGAATCGCTTGTAACGCCAAACCGACGAGAACCGCCGGAAAGGCCGCCCAGCCAAGTAAAAGCCCGCAGACTCCACTTAATATCAGGTGGGCGGCCGCCGGACCGATCGGCACGTGTACAAAAGAAGCGAGGAAGAAGACCGCAGCTAATAAAGCGACTAACGGGAGCTTTTCATAGTCGGTTCTAGATAAGCCGATTGCGGTGCCTATGGCAGTGAGCGCACCACCGGACGCGAGTACGGGAGCACTCAAGATTCCTTCGGATATGTGCATGATTATTCCATCGAGTGAGCGTAAACCCAGATCACGGCCGCAGTTTCAACTTTTTTGTCTTCTCCGTCCTTTTTCATCGGCTGATCCGAATCCATTATTGCTGAAAAACCCCACCAGCCGGCTTTTGGAAGCCCAAAATGAAAAACTCCGTTTTTGTCGGCCTTCGTCAATTGTGTAATATGTGAATCCGTTGGTGCCTTGGTCTGACCTTTTCCCCACCACTCGATCTCGATTTCGGCACCTGAAACCGGCTCGCCGTTCTTCATCACCTGCCCACTGAAAACATTCCCTGAGTAGAGACTGTAAGGTCTTGATAACGGAATTATTTCCACAGGAATCTGGGCGGCTTTTGCTATTGATTGATCCCAGCCTTGTTCGGCACCAAAGGCGTCAACAATGACTTTGGTATAGTGAACGATATATTTGTCCTCAGTTGGCTCCCAATATGGAGCAGGTTCAAGAAAGAAAACATAATCCGCTGGTTTGGAAATGCTATATTTTGTTTGCCACACCGATTTTCCGTCTTTTTTCTTTTCACTTAAATTTGGCAAAAGATCTTCTTTTTTATCATCGAAAATGACTCCAAACTTCCTGGGTTTGTCCATTTGCATTTGAGGCCCACCTGCAAAAGGGTGTGTGAATTGAAGGTCCAGCACCAATTCTTTTGGAGCAGGTTGTTCCACTACGTCCGAGGACGGAATTATCATAGCAAAATGCGCCGGTGTATTGCCGGCCCACAAAATGGCCAAGATGCAAGGTACAAGAGCCGTAATGAGAGTCCATTTCACTGTTTTCATATTGAAGTATCCTCGGAGGTAGTTGAGTAAACAGCCACAAGGTAGCACTTTAGCTTGCCTCGTAACACTAGTCAAGCGTCTCTTGTGCACTATTAAAGTTCAGTTTACTTTTGTATTGAAACATAACGATATTATTAGTAAACCACCTGAGCAGGAGGTCGCATCATGATCCACCGCTCATTAAAAAAAATCATCCGTTTGTCCTGTTTCTTGTTAATTATCTCACTCAGCGGATGCGCAACTTTGGACAAAGTCTTGAACGCAATATCTCCGGAAGAGGGGCCGGCAATTTCTTCTCCCCAACCTTCTCGAAAGGTTCCAATGCCCCCCACGATTCAGGATTTCGGTAGCGGCCCGGAGTAGAAATATTTACCTTCATTGGCTGGACACAAACGATGGTCTGAGGTAAGTATGCTTGGTTAAATCAAGTACACGAGGCTGATGAAATGTCGGATAAATTCAAAATAGACGAAACTCACAACATCCAAACGACTCAACTGGAAGTTCCTCCGAGATTGCTCTTAGGCCCTGGTCCTTCGAATGTTCATCCGAGAGTTCGCCAAGCCATATCGATGAATGAAATAGGACACCTCGATCCGAAGTTCATCCAAATTATGAATGAAGTGCAGGAATTACTCAGGTACCTTTGGCAAACGGATAATCATTTGACAATTCCAGTCAGCGGAACCGGTAGTGCCGCGATGGAAGCAGGATTGGCCAACTGTGTCGAACCGGGTGATGTGGTTCTCATTGGAGTCAACGGATACTTTGGTGAGCGCCTCTGTGACATGGCTTCAAGATACGGTGCAGATGTGCGCCGTATAGATAAAGAATGGGGTCAGGTTTTCACGACGGAAGAAATTGCTGAAGCACTCAGCGAGCATAGGCCTGCAATTTTGGGTCTGGTGCACGGGGAGACTTCGACGGGCGCGATGCAGCCTATGCACGGAATTGGAAAATTGTGCCGGGAATTCGAAACTCTGCTTCTTCTGGACACCGTTACCAGCTTAGGTGGAGCACCGGTCTTTTTGGATCATTGGCACGTAGACATAGCTTACAGCGGATCTCAGAAATGCTTGAGTTGCCCGCCCGGTATTGCTCCCTTAACATTGGGTGAACGGGCATTGGAAAAATTGAGAAAAAGAAAAACTAAAGTACCAAATTGGTATCTCGACATGACCATGGTTGCAAAATATTGGGGCAAAGAGAGGACATATCATCATACCGCTCCAATAAACATGAATTATGCACTTCGTGAATCGCTGCGTCTCATCGTAGAAGAGGGCTTGGAAGCCCGATGGGAAAGACACTTCCAGAATGCGGAGATGCTGTGGGATGGCTTAGAAGATTTAGGTATCGAGTGTTTAGTTGAAAAGCAATTTCGACTTCCAAGTCTTACGACACCACTTGTGCCCGACGGAGTCGACGGCAAGGCAGTCAGCACATTTCTTTTGAAGAATTACAATATCGAGATATTTCCCGGGCTTGGCCCATTAGCTACTAAGGTCTGGCGAGTAGGGCTCATGGGTTACAACAGCAGACCTGAAAATGTACTTTTGTTCTTGTCCGCTTTGGAAAAAGCTCTCAAATCCGCATAGATGATTCGGGGCGAATGCCCCGAATACCTTGCACACACAAACCGCCGTGCAAACGCGTCGGATTCATGCCTGATACTCTACAAATGTGAGAGAATTTTACATCCTGTAAAAATTCTCGACATCCGCCCGTCTATACATGCCTCCCAATTAAATACCTGAATGCAAGAACATTGAGCTAATGGAGGTGTTTGCAACACGGAGCCTTCGGCACGATATTTGCCTTTAAATGATTAGAACACTCCTTCCGTCCGATCAACTTCACCTCCGGTGCGTCAATCAAGCCGGTCGCACCGACAACCGTAGGGGTATCCTGCCGGTACCCCTACTCGCTATTCCCTGCATAGACTTCTTATCATCCATTTTCTAAGATCGTAATGACACTGCAGCAGCGGTGAAAGGTTGTTTTTTGCTCAAGTAGCTGGATTCTTCCTTTTTTTGTGTAAAGCAATAAAAGCACGAACCTGTTCAGGTTCCTGTTGACCAAATAGTAAACGGCTTTGAAATACGAAATTAGGGGGCACCATAATGGCAGACGACCCGAATGTACCAAGCCCATGGAGATGGCGAGGAAAGGATTGGTTTCCGGCTACTTGGCCGAAAGATCTAAAAAACGAGATCGACGATCTTTTCAATCGCTTTTTCGGAGAAGGCGACAAACCGCCCATGATGGGAGGACCTTTTTCTCCCGCGATGGATGTGGACGAAACAGACACGGACCTCGTGGTTAAGGCTGAAATTCCAGGCATGGACGCGACTCAGATCGATGTGAGTATTTCGTCCGGTACACTTACAATCAAAGGTGAGAAGAAAGAAGAACGGGAAGAAAAGGAAGAAGGGCGGCACAGTATCGAGAGATCATTTGGAAGTTTTTCCAGATCCTTCAGACTGCCTTTCCCCGTGGATGAAGACAACATAAAGGCATCATACAAACACGGTGTTTTGACCGTCACCTTGCCGAAAATTGAACCGGCAGTGAAGAAGAGCATCCAGGTGGAAAGTTAATAAAAGAGGACGGAGAAATCCGTCCTCTTTTGTATTCATTGTTGTGCTGTACGAACATCGTTGCGGTCGGCATCGAAAAATGCTAACCGGATGCAGTTCACATTTAGTTGAATGTAGGAGGTCGGAATGCCCCCCAAGAAAATTATGGTTTGTACCGATTTTTCTGAAAACTCCACCCGCGCCAGAATCACGGCACTGGATTATGCCAAAGCATTTGATGCGCAACTGGTCATTTACCATGTAGTGAATTCAAGGCTCATCGGCTATCCTACTTTTGCAAATCAAAATCCTGAGCAAATAGCGCTCGTTCAGAAAAACATCGAAGATGGGGTATCCCAGGAATTGGACTTACTTGTGAACGATGCGAGACGCGAATTTGAGAAAGTTACGAGCTTTTCAGCGTCAGGAGCCCCTGCCGAAGAAATTGTCCAATTTGCGAACCAAAACGGAATTGAATTGATCATCATGGGCACACATGGTTGGACCGGCATGAAACACATGATATTGGGCAGCACAGCGGAAAATGTAGTACGAACGGCCAATTGCCCGGTGCTCACGGTGAGATCAGAAGCCCAATGAACGACAAGTCGGCCGATGTGACTTCGACGCGAGTCAGCCGGGTTGAGTCCGATGCGGATGACCGAAAGCGGAATTTGGTTGTCATATCGGCATCTTTTTTCATCGGAACCCTGCTCATGGGGTCTAAATTTGTTGCCTATTGGATCACGGGTTCGTCCGCCATTCTTTCGGATGCTCTTGAATCAATCATCAATGTAGTTGCCAGCGCGTTCGCTCTTGGAAGCGTCATTGTAGCGGCTAAGCCGCCTGACGAAGACCATCCGTATGGACACGGAAAAATCGAGTATTTTTCTGCAGGGTTCGAAGGCGCCTTAATCATATTTGCAGCCTTGGGCATATTTATCGAAGGTGCTAGGCAGATCTATCAGCCCCGAGATCTGGACAATATTCCGGTAGGGTTGGCAATTCTGGTTGGGGCAGGTCTGGTCAATCTCGTGATGGGGTGGATTCTTGTTCGAACCGGACGCAAGACGGGTTCGTTGATCCTCATAGCTGATGGAAAGCACCTGCTTACGGACGTTTACACTTCCGCCCTCGTATTGGTCGGGCTTGCCGCCGTCGAATTTACCGGAATATACAGAATAGATGGTGTGATCGCATGCATAGCAGGCATCAACATCGTGTTTTCAGGGTTTAAGCTGGTAAGGCACGCTTTTTTAGGCTTAATGGATGCTTCAGATCCGGATCTGCTCGAGGAAATCTGCAGGATCTTGATAAGACATAAACGAAACACATGGATCGACGTTCACAAACTTCGCGCATGGAGATCAGGAAACCGAGTTCACGTCGATTTTCACCTTATCCTGCCGAGGAACATCCCACTGGAAGAGAGTCACAAGGAAGTAAAAGATCTGGAAAAAATATTTGAGGATCACTTTCATGGGCCAACGGAAATTTTGATCCACCTTGATCCGTGTACGGACCCTGAATGCCCGATATGTGCCCTAGATCGCTGCGATTCGAGGTCGATCGAAAAATCCTGCGACATTGATTGGAAACGAGGCAATTTGGTTAACGACTCCGCAGTCAGATTAGCAGCATGCCCCGATGTAGTCGAAAACAATCAGCTTAAAGGCGGAAGTGTCGAATAGTTGGTTATTCTTCAATTTTGAAGGAGTCGAAGGGTTCCAGCCGCACATCGGGTGAAGCACTTAAACCACGGACACGAAAAGTGGTGGTGAGGGTTTTTCCGTCTCGCGTAATCAGGTTGCCGAATAGACCTGAAAAAATCGTATCAATACCGACTAACGGGGATACTTCGACTCTGAAATCAACCCTTTCCTGGCCGCTGAAGTACATCCCCGTCGAATCAATCCGCGCTGCATCAGAGGTAAGTTTCAGATCTTTAATTTTCCACTTTTGATCGAAAACTTCCATTTTCCAAATCAGCTTTTGGAAAGGAAGGCCTTGGGCCATTATGTCCGGAATCCTGCCACGAACGATAGATCCCAAGTTGATCAGGGAAAATATTTTGGAAAGTATCTCGAATCTGTGAATGACGCCGTCGTAAACCCTGACGTCCATAGACCCTATTTTGTAAATGCCGTTGTTTTCTCGTTTTGTGGATGTCTTCCAGTCCAATCGACCCTCTGTCGAGACTTTGCCCTCCAGTTTCAAACCGCTCGGTTCAGATACTAGAATACTTTCCATTTTCATTTGCTCACCCTGAAACGTGAGGCTCATCGGAACCGTGGTCTGCTCACGAATATCAAAAACACCTGTGCCCTTAACGAGACCGTCCGCTATGTTAACATGCCAACTTTGAGCCTTGATGATGCCTCCGGCACCATCAAAAACCGCTCGGAAATCTGAAAAAGTACGATACGCGGTTTTCCCCCTGATCGCCTTGATGGATCCGGATCCTCTGCCGGCGGCAAAATATCTGATTACCGGATTTACTTGAATCCATTCGCCCCAAGTCAATTTAGCGACATAACCTGCGGGAGCGCTAAAGTCCGATGTATCGAGAAAACTGAATTCCAGGTTCAAATCGATTCTGGGCACTTCACTGTTGGTTATATTCCCGTTCATCGACAAAAGAGAATTGCCTACTCTTGCGCGCTCCACGGTGAAAGTGTTGAGTTTGCCCTTTCTTTTCCATTGACCCGTAAGACCTTCAGTTCGTTTGTGGAAGCCCGGAATTTTTAAAGTAATGTGGTTAAACACAACATTCGATTCCATGAAAATTTCGCGTGCGCCATCCACGGCAAATTTAAGAGAGGCATCTCCTTCTATTCTTCCTCCCGGTTGAAGTTCCAGAGTTGAATCCAAATAGGGAATGAGTGCTGTAGTGGGAATGCCTTTAGGCGGGAGATTGAGATTGATGGTGACCTTTGAGTCAGAGTTTATATTCGCCTTGCATGCAATATTTGTATCACCAAGGTGTAGGTAAGCTTCTTCTAAGCTGAGAGAATTCGGGAGACGAATTCCGGAGAAATCCGCGCTTATGTTGCTGATCGCTTTTTTCTTAATCAGCCCGTACTCAATTGCCACCCCCTTGAAGTCCAGACGGCCTGAGAAATTTAGATTCGACGGTTTGCCGGAAGCCGACAGAGCCAACGGCACCGGCCCCGAGAGACTCAAACCGGTCGGGAATCCATTTAATTTGCGAAGATCCGCGGGATTCAACTTCGAATCGATATTCAATTTGATTGCATCCAGACCAAGATCACCGGAAAACTCGACGGGACTGTCACCAAGGAATCCTTTCACACCTGCGAAGCTAACATTTGAACTTCGAAAGCGTAGCGAACCATTTAGTTTTCTAAAGGGAAGCGTCCATCCCGGTATACGGAACTGAAAATCGTCAAGATCAATTTTTCCTTTCAGTGAAGGCTTTTCCAGATCTCCCTTTACATCCAGAGTCACATTGACTCCACCTTGAAGCTCAGTAACATATTCGGTGAACCGTACAAGGTTTTTCGAAATAATTTGGCTTTCGAGTAGCGGTTTTAAATCCTGTCCTTGCCCGTTCATAGTTATAAAAAGATCAGCTTTAGGCTTTGATTTCATTTTCGAAATCCAACCGTTCAGCACTAGGGGTGATGATCCCATTCCGAAGCTGACGCCTCGGAATATCATTTCATCCGCTCCAAGACGGATTCTGCCCACAGCGTCTTCAACCGGTAAGCCAAATCCGGGTAGAAAACCTGATACTCGGTCCAAATACACGTCTAATGATAGTGAACGCCACCAATCGGCCGAAGCATTACTCGGCGAGCCTGTCCATTCTCCGCTCATAACAATTACTCTCCCCTTCATGCCGGCTTCCAAAACGCGTTCTTTGTCATGAGCGGACATCTGGAACAAAGGAACTAAAGGAAGGATCCCATGCAAATCCACATCAGCCTGTTTTATGCCTACGTGAATTTGCGGGTCATCCGATGACAAATTTGTGACCGTCGAAGTAAACGAGATTGCTGAAGAGGGAATTTTGATTTCAGCTTCGGAAATTGTGAGCACATCTTCTGTCTTTTCAAATGAAGTGCCTACATACAATCTCCCCAAAGGAATTGGATCAACCCCCTTATGAGATTTCAACCGAATGTTCTCGCCTTTTAATAGAAGTTGACCTGAAAATGTACGGCGAGTTCCGGAAACAGCAAACTCGGAGTCGAGTTTTCCCGAAATCAGAGGACAATCTGCACCGATCAACGCAATGAGTTTACAAATTATAGCTGCAGGGCAGTTGTTGAGTGAAAACTTCGCCGAAATAGGGCTTTGTTCGTCCAAGAATCTGATGTCTTCGATTTCCGCTTTTCCCTTTAAATTCCCGGATCCATTCTTATCTGGGAAACCGGCCGACACATCGATGCTGATCCCTCCGAGAGTTCCGGATTCCAGTATCGTAGCTGTGATGTCCGCAACATCCGGTTCATTCGAGTCAAGAAAATGCAGTTGTCCCGAAGACAGTTCAAGATGCCGGATCAGCAAACCCGCAGGGAAATCTGGTCCTTTGCCCGGGGGCTTTGAGTTTATCGGAAGATCCAGCAAATACAGCACGGGTTCAGTAAGGGTACACTCTTCTATGTCCAGTGCGCCGCGACTGAGCGACAGAAAATTCACACGTAAGGATACTTTTTTCGCCGTAAATACCGGTTTTCTCTTCGTATCGTGCAGGAAAAGTGAAGGATTTTGAAAATCTATTTGTAAGACAAGATAATTCACCCATCTGGATGTCAATCCGGCGGAAGCAATTTGTAAACCAAAGTTTTTGGTAATTATTCCCGAGACTACCGATTGTATGTCAGGGCCGCCGAGAACCGTGCGAACACTGAGAAAAGCACCAAGAGAAAAAGAAAGCAGAGCCGTTAAAATCAGCAAAACGCAAGAGGTGAATTTTCTGAGCAAAGATTTTCGACGGGTAGTTGTCGAACTTGGAGTGCTACTCATCTGGTAGGCGGGCCCATAGTGCCGGAAGGAAATTGATTTTAAGCATGTACGTTAGTCCGGCAATGGTAAACACCGGAAGATAATTAAATCTTCCGGTAATCAGGCACTTTTAACCGCGAGTTTTCTTCTTAATTCTTGAAATTTTGCGGCGCAATATATCTAGTTCTTTCCTAGGAGCGCCCTCAACTCGCTTATCATCACGGACCTTTCGTAAATCGCCGATTTTGGCTTTCAATTCCCTGACACCGGCATCCTTCTTCTTTTCAGGTTCGGGAATTCCCTTCACTTTTCTCAGTGCGGTAAGTAATTCCTCTTTGTTCATCCCATGAACGCCATGAACCTGGCCCGATGCCAAAGCCTCTTCTCGTAATTCCTTTATTGTCTTTTCCTCTAAAGGCCGTTCTGCTTTCTCTTTTTGAGCCTTCTTCTTTTCGCCCACTTGTTCCTCCTCGCAGATCACATCCGATCTATATTATCAAAACAACTTGTAAATTCAACCCCATTTTCGCAGACACACAGGATGACTATTATTAATCAGCCGAAAGGGTCACTCAGCGCCTTTATAAATCACTTAAAACAACAAGGATCAGAGCATTAATTTGGGATTCCAAGCTCTTCCCGCCTTTTAGCCCCGCGATCACGCAGATAATCCTGAAAAGATCCTAAATAGGAATAAATGACCGGAGTCAAATAGAGCGTAACAACCTGAGAAAGGAGTAAACCGCCCACTACTGCAAGTCCCAAAGGTTGCCGTGATTCTCCTCCTGCACCGAATCCGATTGCTATGGGAAACATTCCTGCAATGGCGGCGATTGTGGTCATCATGATCGGCCGGAATCGCACCAATGAACCTTCTACGGCAGCTTCCATCGGAGTTTTCCCTTCTCTTTCCGCTTCAAGAGCAAAGTCAACGACCATGATGGCATTCTTCTTCACAATACCTATCAGCATGAATAATCCAACGAAACCGTACAGGTCCAGAGATTTCCCAAACAACCACAGTGTTAAAAGTCCCCCGAAGGCCGCAGACGGTAAGCCCGCTATGATGGTTAAAGGATGGAGAAAGCTTTCGTAAAGAATCGCTAAGATCATATAAATAATGATGACCGCCACTACCAACAGGACGATTAAACTTCTGAAAGATGTCTCAAAGGCTTCCGCGGTTCCACCGAATTTATAGATGATTTCCTTGGGCAAAACTTCCGATGCCGCTTTTCGGAGAGCGTCCGTTGCCTGACCCAGAGAAAAACCGGGAGCCGTATCGAACGATATGGTAACTGACGGCAGTTGGCCGTAATGGTTGACTGTTAAAGGCCCAACTCTGGGAGACGAGTCAGTCACGACATCAAGCCGAATCATTTCCCCCATGTTGGATTTCAGATACAGCGAAGAAGTTTGATCAGGATATCTCTGATACTCCTTGAGCGTTTGCAACACGACTTTATAAGTGTCAGTAGTACCGTAAATATTTGAAATTTCCCTTGATCCGAATGAAGAAAATGCCGACTGCTCTATTTCTTCTGCAGAAATCCCGAGAGTTCCCGCTTTATCTCGCTTTATATCAAGAAATATTTCTGGATTTTTTATGTAAAGATTGGAATTAACTCCTTTGAGCTCGCGCATTCCGTACATCATATTGGTGAACTTATCTGCATAATTAAAAAGGCTCTTCTGGTCTGCAGACTGCATAATAAATAGAAAAGGACTGGCGGCCATTTCGGTACTTACCTCTATGAGAGGAGGTACTGAATAAAAAGTGAGGAGACCGGGTACGGCGTTCGCTGCCGGAATCAGCTCAGTCATGATTTCCTCGGCATCCTTTTTCCGAGGAGGCCTATCTTTGAGAAACGCTATTGTAAATCCTTGGTTTCTCTGTGGCCAACCGGCTACATTCAAAACCGATCTGACATCCGGGTTGGCTCTTATGAGCGGTTGCAATTCGAGCAGTTTTCGTTCCATGCCGTCGGGAGAAATTCCTTGCTCACTTATACAGAAGCCGATGAGATAATTCATGTCTTCAGGTGGAACAAAACCCTTCGGCAACTTCATAAACAGAATAATTGCCGCTGCAAGAACCACCAGCGAGGAAGCGAGCGTTAAAGCCCTATAGTGCACTGCGAAGCTGAGAGTCTTTTTATAGAACCGGAGCATGGCCCCGAAGATTGGATCCGATTCCGCCAAACGGGTCTGCGGTTTGAGCAACCGGCTGCTCAACATTGGACTGGCCATAAGAGCAACGAATCCACTGATGATAATTGCGGCCGTAATGGTTATGGCAAATTCGTTCAAGACTCTTCCATAAACACCGGCCATAAACATTATCGGAATGAATACGACGGCCAGGCTCGAGGTCATTGACACGATGGTAAATACGATCTGTCGTGCTCCGTCCAAAGCCGCCTGAAAAGGCTTCTTGCCCATTTCCAGATGCCGAACGATATTTTCAAGTACGACTATGGCATCATCCACAACGAAGCCTACAGAAAGCACCAAAGCCATCAGCGACAAATTGTCGAGGGAAAAACCAAACATGTACATGACGGCGAACGTAAAAACGATTGAAAGGGGAATTGAAACGCCGGCTACTATCGTTGCGGGTACACTTCTGAGAAAAACAAATACCACTATTATGACCAGAGCGATCGCCACCATAAGCGTGGTTTTCACGTCGTCCACTGAAGCACGGATGGATTGGGACATGTCGTAGACCACTTCCATTTCCACAGTAGGTGGAAGTGAAGCTCGGATGATTGGCATCATCTTTTCAATCTGGTCTACTATTTCAATGGTATTTGAACCGGGCTGACGTTTGATGGCCAGAGCAACGCATTTTTTGCCGTTGTAATACGTTGAGACTTTGTCTGCATAAACGCTGTTTTCTACCTTCGCAATGTCGTCCAACCTGACTGGCTGACCTTCAATATATGTAACAATGATCGGCTCATAAGCTTTAGCATCCATGAGCTGACCGGATGCCTTCAAGGTACGGGTTCTATTCTTTCCATCCAGAGTTCCCAATGGCAGATTTACGTTTTCCGAGGTAATTGCCCGTCTCACATCATCTATCCCGATCTTTTTGGCAGCGAGCAATTCCGGATCTATGTACACTCGAACAGTGAACTTTTGTTGGCTGTAATTAAGTACCTGCGCGACTCCCGGTACTACCGACAAAGAATTAGATACAAAAGTCTCTGCATATTCATTTACCTGATACAAAGGTAGGGAATCAGAATGCATGACGAGGTAGTAAATTGGTCGTTCAGCGGGATTCGATTTGGTAAATGTTGGAGGACTCGGCATGTTGGGAGGCAAGAGTCCGCCGGCTTTAGTGATTGCCGCCTGAACATCCATCGAAGCAGCGTCTATGTTTCTCGAAAGATCAAATTGTAGATTTATGGTAGTCGTTCCCTGACTGCTTGAGGAATTCATCGTCCTCAACCCTTGAATTGAAGAAAATTGCTTCTCAAGAGGGGTTGCTACACTGGACGCCATCGTTTCCGGATCGGCACCGGGGAGCGACGCCGACACGGACAACGTGGGAAAATCGACTTGAGGCAGGGCAGCCACGGGCAAATTAATGTAGCCGAGTATCCCGAAGAAGATCATCGCGATCATCAGAGTGGATGTCATCACCGGTCGACGGATAAATATCTCAGTTGCGCCCATGATCTTTCCAGTAGGCTTCCGGGGGTATTGTCATTTTGACTTCTGCTGATGAGTGCCTTGTTGGCCGCTCTTGCGCACGACCTCCATTTGTTCCCGAGTCACAGCCGTTGCGCCGGGTCGAAGCATTAAAGATCCTTCAACAATTACTTTTTCTCCAGGCACCAGTCCCTCAGCTACGACCACATACGTATCTGCACGACGATCAACTTTAATGGGCTTCATGGCGACGGTTTGATCGGCATTAAGCACCCACACGTACTGGCCGTTGGGTCCGTCGTTTACAGCTTTGTAGGGTGCCAGCACTGCATTACGTGTATTCTCAAGATGGAGTTTTATATGAACAAAAAGGCCGGGCCATAACCTATCTTCGGGATTGGGAAAAGTGCCCTCAAGCATCAGCATACCGGTACGCACATTTATAATGTTGTCAACGAGCCAAAGCTTGCCGGATTCCGGTTTCTCTTCTCCGGGAATAAATGCTTCTACAAGTAAAGCCCCTTCGGCTTGATGAAGCCTAATTTTTTCGAGATGTTTGCCGGGAACCGAAAAACTCGCCTTAATAGGTTTAATTTGTTTTATCGTGACCAGTTTGTCCTGATTTGCATTGGCTATGTTGAAGTTGTCCATATGGACTTTGCCGGTCTTGCCGGCCAGGGGGGATTTGATGAAGCAATAAGACAGATTGAGCTTTGCGGTCTCGAGTTCCGCCTGAGCTAAATTGACCTGGTAAAGCCTCGAATTCATCTCCGTTTCTTTGGTCTCGAACTGCTCCTGACTGACCGCTTTTTCTGCCAGAAGAGTTTGAAACCGCACATATTCTCTCCTCGCCTGATTATATAGGACCGTAGCCTGGTTGAGTTTCGCTTCCGTCTCCCGAAGCTTCGCCTCAAAAGGGGCTGGATCAATTACAAAAAGATCCTGATCCTGTTCGACGAAATCACCTTCTTTGAACTGGATTTTGATGAGTTGTCCCGTTACTCGCGGTTTGACGTCCACCGTATTGAAAGCAACCATATTGCCGATGGCCTCGAGGAACAATGGAGTATCTCTTTGAATGATTTCGGCGACTTCCACCGGGACGGGAGGTGTACCCTGTTTTGCTTCATGCTGAGATCCGCTGCAAGAAACAAGTAGAATAAGGGTAGACACCAAAACAAGGGTTCGAGAGTTCCCTTTATGTTTAGCTGCCATATGGTTCATCGATTCCACTCTATTCTTGTTCAGCATTTCCTTTATTCCGATTAGGACATCTTAGCAATAGTTCCAAACTTAATTATGCCTAGAATACAAGATTTAGCTCCGCATCCAAGATCTTCTCGGAAGAACGGCATGTTCAGGTTTACGACGTGATTGTCCTTTGCGTAAAGTGAACGTAAAAGAAATGCCCGCACAAACGGAATTGCGGTTTATGCGGGCATTAAAGAAGTGAATATTGAATCGAATTCCTGAAAGAGCTAAATGAGTCCCAAACCTTTCAGTACCGACAACATAAGGGCAGCCGCCATTACCGATCCAATCTGACCACCAGTGTTGGCGCCCATTGCATGCATAAGAAGAAAATTCTTTTTATCATAGAGCTGACCTTGCGCCTGAACGACTCTTGCAGCCATTGGGTAGGCTGAAATACCGGCAGCGCCGATAAGTGGATTAACCTTGCCGCCGGATAAGACATACATAATTTTTCCCAATATCACGCCTGCTGCAGTATCGAAACATATGGCTACAAATCCGAGCGCGAAGATCGCTAAAGTTTCCAGTCTGAGAAAGACATGACCGTCCATTGTTCCTCCAATGGCAAGACCAAGAAACAATGTAACGATGTTTGCTATTTCGTTTTCAGATGCCCCGGTGAGCCTTGTAACTACCCCGCTTTCTCTCATAAAGTTGCCCAGCATGATCATCCCCATCAGGGGCAACCCCTTCGGCGCAATGAGGCCGGTGATCGCAGTTACTACTATTGGAAACAAAATACGCGTTCTCGGCGATACCGTTTCACGCGAAACGGCCATTTTCACCTTGCGCTCTTTTTCCGAAGTGAGCGCTCTCATGATCGGAGGCTGGATTATGGGCACCAGGGACATGTAAGAATACGCGGCAACGGATATTGGACCCAAGAGATGCGGAGCATATTGTGAGGTGACGTAAATTGCAGTGGGACCGTCGCACGCGCCGATGATTCCGATGCATACGGCGTCCAATTGTGAGAACCCCAGAGCTAAGGCTAGGAGGAGCGTCATAAATATTCCGAACTGACCGGCAGCACCGAATAAAAGAATCTTTGGATTTTCGAGCAGCGGCCCAAAATCAGTCATCGCTCCAATTCCGACAAAAATGAGCAGCGGAAAAATTTCCGTTTTAATTCCGATATCATAAAACCACCGAACTACTCCTCCGGGTTCCATGACTTCACTAAGCGGCAAGTTCACGAGCACACAGCCAAACCCAATTGGGAGCAATAACAACGGTTCGATTTCCTTTTTCACCGCTAAGTACAGGAGGCCGCCTCCAATCAGCAACATCACGAGATTGGGGAGACCTTTCGTAAATAAGAAAATGATTCCCGCAAGCAGAGTGAATGCACCGGACATCAGAGCTTCGGTCATCTTGCGCCCCCTTTGCCGTCGGTTCCCTGTTTTGGCTGAATGGGGAACGCCTTCTTGAGAAACTCTATTCCAACAATGATTAACCCCAATGTAATGAACGTTCCTCCCATACCAATGATCATGAGAGTCAATCCAAAGGTCAAATCTCCCATTTTGAACTCCCGTTTCGGAAGACTTCAAGCACGGCCGAGCATCGCCGGGAAACCATCTGTTCAGTATAAGGAAATCGCGATTTGTGGGTGATTAGATCGGCCTATGCCGTTTCGATGAAATTTAACACATGCGGAAATAAGAGAAAAATACTTTCGATGCAACCTTCAAAGATTTACACCAGCGGACACTGAAAAGTTATGTTGGATCTGTTTAGGAATGAAGCAGCTTTCTTAAAATCACTGGGGTGAATTGTTGAGCTTTCGAGTAATGTACAGAGTCGGACAGAAAGTTTACCACAGGATTATATCTGACATTCATATTTGCACGTTGGATAGGTATGCCCCAGAAAGTCAGCCTGAAGGAGTGATTTGAGCCGTACAATCTCATCCCGATCACATTGCGGCTTGATTTCGGCTTTTCAGGCCTCTCTTGAAATCCGAGCACTACAAACGGAAACACAAATAGGATTGCCGTAGATAAATTTCCGGTGGGCTCGATAATCCAATTCAGACATAAGCCTATTGATATACAAACAAAGATCCACGTAAGATTATTGAATCGCATCGCTCTCCCCCTCAACCCCAGTGGAGGCTGCCGAAAGTTGGGTAGCCTAGAATTCCGGTTTGCGAATAATTCGCTTTCCGAATAGCAATGGTAATGCAACCGAAATTCGGGTACACTGTTCCACATAGCAGTATAACAGGACACATTGAAAAGGGTCAACAACTTTCCGGAAGGCACGATGTTCGGCTTCTACTCACAAAACTCCAAGTCTATGTAGAACCTTGGAAAAAAGAGTTCATGCTGATTCAAAAGTTCTTGCAACCTAAATGTGTTCTGATTAGGATGCCTCGACCTTAAGAGACCCGGATTACAGGATCTCTACAAACGGGAGGACACATGAAAAAATTGGCACTGCTTGTCGCTATGGCCGCTTGCGTGATTTTCGCCCTACCTGCATTTGCGGTAGATACCAAAAACACGGACAAGAAAATCAATTGCTGCATCAAAGGTGATTGCAGAGAAATGACTAAGGCCGATTGTAAGAAAGAGAAAGGCAAAGTCGTTAAGAGCTGTAAAGACTGCAAACCGGCAGCGCCTAAGGCTCAGAAGAGCAAACCGAAAACAATCGAATAGAAAACAGGAGATGCAGTCAGGAATCAGGAAGGCTGGTTCACGACGCGTCTCCCCTTCAACGTCTTCCGTCAAGGGGTGTACAATGATTCCCCGGAAAATACTTTTTTGTACTGATTTCTCCGAAAATTCACAGCCCGCAAAGGAAACGGCAATAGATTTCGCAAGAGCCTTCAACGCCGAGTTGTGCGTGTTGCACGTCGTCAATTCTTCACGCCTCGGTTTTCCCGCATTTGAGGTGGGCGTCCCATTCGATTTACAGGAAATCGTAAGAACCATAGAAGAATCGGTGCGGAAAGCCTTTGCGCTTCTTGAAGAAGAGACAAAGACCTCACTTTTGACGATCAGGACGTTTTCGCGAATAGGAATTCCCGCGAACGAAATTGTACGATTGGCTGATGAAGAAAGTATCGAGCTGATCGTAATGGGTACTCACGGCTGGACAGGATTCAAACACCTGATTTTGGGAAGCACCGCTGAAAACGTTGTCAGAACCGCTGAGTGCCCGGTGCTCACGGTGAAATCTCCACCCACGGTCGAATCTTAATTTATTCTCTGTTCATTTCGTTTGAATCAATGGCGGTAAATATGAAAAAATTAATTGCTGTTCTCATGCTCCTAGGAATTCTATGCGGTTTAGTTTCCATCCCGGCAACTGCAAAACCAACTCCGGAAAACGGATTCCAATTGTTACGAGCATGCCTGGATGGTAATCTGAACAAAGCGAAAGAGTTGTTGGACCAAGGAGCCTCGCCGGATTATCTTTGCAAGAGTTTTTCCCCTCTCATAATTGCATCGTTGAAAGGGCACACTGAAATCGTGCAGCTTCTGCTCGAAAAAGGTGCAGACGTAAATCTTCGTACGGAAAACGGCCCAACTGCATTGATGGAAGCGTCCGCACGCGGACACGCAGACATCGTGAAAACGCTTCTGGATAAAGGCGCGGAAGTGAATGCAAAGGCAACATTCATCTGGGTCGACATTAAAATAACGGGTAATTCTTGTCAGGAGCTAAAGGAACCGGGAGCCGTAGAAGAACTGTGCTACAAAGATGACTGCTGTATGACGGCCCTGTGTGTAGCAACGGACGCGATGGTCCGGCAAATGCTCATGGAACAAGGCGGCACCGAGTAAGATACCCTTCTTGTGCTCCAATAAAGCAACAACGCAAGACCATTACCGCTCTTGCGCGGTGGAATTTTCATAAATTTTCCTCAGTGTTTCCTTGGCTACTCCGTGATCCACGATATCCCATGGAAAAATTTCCGTCGATCCCCGTTCTCGAAAGATCATCGTCTCGGAATCCCGGCGTGAAGGTTTAGGTCGCAAGCCCGGATTCGATGCCCATTCGATTAAGCGCTCAGACAATCTCCTGTCCGCTCTAGAAAATAACCCCTGAACGATAGAATGTTTCGGAGATTCGACCCTTAGTTGAACATTGGGCTGTTTTATTCCTGACTTCAACAGCTTTATCCGTCTT
>CAZTJA010000034.1:0-27818 GCA_964613745.1 uncultured Syntrophaceae bacterium | reverse complement strand
AATCGGATTGTAGTCTCGTTTCGTGATTGCTCCGGCGAAAACTTTCATGCTCTTGGAGGAATTATGGAAGTCCGGACCTTCGAGCTCGAATTCGCAAAATTCATAGAGCGATTTCATGAGCAAATCAGAGATGCATTCCTGGAAGATACCTTTCACAAGCGGGAAATATTAGCCCATTACCAGCTTGGAAAGGAAATGTTAGAGCAACTCGCCGACAGTGTCCTTGCCGAATTCACCACCAATATAGACAAGAAAACCCCCGTTGAAACAATAGCCGATCGCTACGTCAGACTCGGTATACAATGTTGTGAAGACGGACTGAGTTTTTCAGAAATGGTGAGGGTGTTTATCCTTTTAAAGAGGCATATATGGCTTTTTTTTCAGGAGAGCAACTTTGCCGGCCAGCCTTTCGATGTGCGGTCAATAGTAGCTCTTAATAACAGAACCGCTCTCTTTTTTGACAGAGCCATGTACTATTTTCTTGTCGGTTTTGAACAGACGATGTCGGACGAGCAGACCGAACTAGAGTCAATGTACAGCTCTTTTTTGGTGCGGCTTAGAAAAGACTTGGGGCTGAGATCGCTAGACTGAAAAGGATGTGATGAGTGTGGTGAACTCCCCTCCTTGTGAGAGGGGAGGGCTGGGAGGGTGCAGAGACATCAAGCTCTACTGAACGACTTGCACTGTATATCCGAATTTGTCGCCGTTTTCCTGCTTGAATTCTACTTTGACTTTTTCGCCTACTGCGGGACGGCGAAAGGGTATGAATTTCGTTTTAAGTCCTACTCGGACATTTACTACTTCTGCTGTTTCACCTTCTTCGGAAACTCTTACCGATAAACTCTTTGGTGACGATGCAACTACCTCACCGGCAAGGACTTTAGTCTTTTTGTCGTCTATTGCGGCAGTATCCTTGCCCTCATCGCGACCGGGTTCGGGTTGAACTTTTGTCACGGGAGGTTTGGTGGTCTCTCTGCGATCCGTAACAGCGGGTTTCTTAATTGTTGCGGACCTGGTTGTCGTCCCGGGACGATCCGTTCTCTCCGATGCGCCTCTTCCCGAACCCCAATTGGGATCATTTACGTGGGCGGGAGGCTTGGTGGAGCAAATGGCTCTCGGGGAAACGCAGGGCTCGCTCGCGGACGTTGACGTGGTTCCGTCTTCTGCTACATTTCTGCAAACCGAGCCCGCCGGAGGAGCGGGTGGATAGCACTGGAGACTTTGGGGCAACGGCGATAAGCTAACCACCTTTGTTGCCTTCATGTAGCCGTCCTCCAGGAGGAAGTCAACAGCTACCCTCTCTCCAATACAGGGTCGACGATTGGGAACGTATTTCGTTCGCCAGCCGACATTTACTTCGGCACATTGATTGCCGGATTTGATTGTCATGTTACGCCAGCCATGATCAATGACCACGCCTTTGACGGTGCAGATTCTATAAGCATGAACCGGCGACAGTGCGGCTGAAAGGACAAATAGTCCTATTGCGGCAACAATCATTAAAGAGAAACGATAATTCCCACACATGGGCGAACCTCCTCACTTGGGGGACGGTAAGGATTTGCTTGGCCGGTGTCACCGATTTCCGGGACGTGTCCAATAAAAGTGGTTTATACATAGTAGGTTAGGTCAATAATGTCAAGTAAATTAAAATATGAGCGAGCTTTAATGTTGAATATAATAGCATAAATGCAGTTGCGGTTAGGTTTCTGCCCGGGCTTGCTCAGGTAAGTACTATGTGTTATCAACTAATTAGGAGGAAGAAACATGGGAATGTTTAGGGAATCCGATTCCCACGAACTTGATATTGTAAAAGAAATGGCGGAGTCTCTCGGCAGTACGGGATATAAGCTTGAAGAGATTTTGGACAAGCTTGCAGTTGAGGGAAAGCGCGCCACCTTAATGATCGAATCATATACGAACAGATCTTCAGACAAACCGCTCCTGGAGGATGTAAATTCAACAATTCGCAAGCACAACAAACTTGTCGATGAAGCCGAAGATACACTAAGGTGGCTGCTCATTCAAAGGGAGGCTTGTGGTTTTCGGACACACAAAAATGTATCGGTTTTTTATCCCATTCCCGCCAAGATACGCTTATTGAAGGCATAATGAAGAAGACGATTATTTTCACGTTGGTTTTTACCTTGTTCGGATCTGCGGTTGCGGGTGCTCAAACCAAAATCATTTCCGATCAATTCACTTTAAAAACCGTGTGGGTCGTCTTTTTTCATTCCAAGGACTGTCCAAAATGTGACGATAGTGATTTCCTCATAAGCGCCTTGAGCCGGAGTTATCCCTTGAAAGTCAAGAAAATGGATGTTGAAGATGAGTCCGTATACAAGGTATTTCGACAGTTGGAAAGCATCCATTCGGCGGAGAAATTCTCGGTGCCTCTGGTGATCGTTGGGGAAGACATTCTCGTCGGTGACGGACAAATCAGGTCTGGTCTTGAGAAGAAGGTAAAATCCCTGTCTGAAACCACAGGTGCAAAGCTCCCCTATTTGGGAGAAGGTAAAAATCCTAATCGCAGAAATAAACTGGATTCACATAGTTTGAACGAAAAGAAGGTTAACGTCGAAGAACCTTCTAAGGATTCAGACTGCAATTGTAATAAGAAAGGGCGACCGCCTGAATTATCCGAGGAATTGAATAAGGTTCGCAAATTAATGGAGAATGCTTTTTAATGCCATTGTGTTTGCTAACGACATGATTAGTCTAGTCTTTTCGGATTACGTTGTTAAATTATCAATGATGTATAATTGTTAAGGAGATGCCCTATGGAAGAAAGAGAATTTGCGCAAAAAGAAAAAGATATAATACAGCAACAAATGCAACAGATGATGCAACGTGAACAGGAGCTACAATCAATGGGATCGGGCAACGAGAAGGAACTTCATGAGTTGCAATCCAATATTCAGATGGGTCAACAACGAATGCACGATTTGGATGATTGCATTTCTCACGGGTGTTGTTCCGACGATTAATCGGAAGTCATGGTCGTAAAAAGATTACGGGAGCTGTTTTCGGCTCCCTTCTTTTTGACACGGCTGAGTAGGTTATTTACGACGAATAGCGAGTAGAGAAATGTTTGAACCTGCATACGTCAAGACGCTACAAGCCGGCGAGTTCCCTCAGAGGCTGAGGGATTCCTGGGCAAAATTGGAGAACTGTACTCTGTGTCCCCGAAACTGTGGCGTGAATCGTCTAAGAAACGAGGTCGGTTTTTGCCGAACCGGCGAGCATGCATTGATCTCTTCGGCAGGCCCACACTTTGGGGAGGAAGCTCCTCTGGTGGGAACGGGAGGATCCGGCACGATCTTTTTTACCTCTTGCAATCTGAAATGCGTTTTCTGCCAGAATTTTGAAATAAGTCATCTTATGGACGGTTCCGAAGCTTTACCTGAACAGATAGGCACTGTAATACTCCAATTACAAAGCAGCGGCTGCGTCAACATAAACTTTGTTTCTCCTTCGCACATCGTCCCTCAGCTCATTTCAGCGGTTTACTGGGCTGCTGAAAATGGATTATCCGTTCCTCTCGTTTACAATTCCGGCGGCTATGATTCCGTAGAGACTCTCAGGTTGTTGGATGGAATTATAGACATTTACATGCCGGATCTTAAATTTATGGATCCGATTGCTTCGGATAAATTTATGGATGCGCCGAATTATCCCGAAATAGCTTCTGCTGCCTTGACGGAGATGCACCGTCAAGTCGGCGACCTTCAGATAAATGAAAAGGGTTTAGCGGAACGTGGATTGCTCGTACGACATCTTGTCATGCCCAATGGTTTGGCCGGAACCGACGAGGCTATGAAATTTTTGGTAAACGAAATTTCTCCAAATACGTACGTGAACATAATGGACCAGTACATGCCTTGCGGACGTGCAGGCGAGTACCCGGAGATTAATCAAAGAATCTGCCGAGGAGATTATGACGCGGCCGTCATGATCGCTAAACAGCAAGGAATAACTCGTTTGGATGATAGAATGTCTCGCAAATTGAAGCTTTTTTGATCTATACAAGTTGTACCGTGAAATCTTGAGAGGGATGTGGATGCCCAGGATAAACCCCGAATATGTCAAGGAGACCAGTGTTGTAGTGAATGCTAGTCCTTATTTTCAACTGATGTCCATGAGATTGTTGGATTTTGATATTGGCTCCTCGGATTTGGAAATTCTAGTTGAGACGAAGCATCTTCAGCCGTTCGGAGTAGTTCATGGAGGGGTTTTCAGTACTTTAATTGATGCAGCGGCTTTTTGGGCGGTATACCCTGAAATTGACGAAAAATTCGGTATGACGTCCGTCGATCTGAAGCTCAATTATTTGGCTCCTGCCAAGGCGGGAAAACTCGTAGCTAGAGGACGAAGAATCAAACTTGGCAAAACATTGGGTTTAGGAGAGGCAGAGGTACTGAACGAAAAGGGTAAGATTTTGGCTCATGGAACGAGCACCTTGATCGTTCTACCTGATTTTTCTTTGGGAACCCTGCCGCCGAAATTTCTCGCGGACTGAATTTGGTGGATCAGCAAAACAACATGAGAAGGTTGACAGCATCTTGTTTGGTTTTTATACTCACCTGATCGGTAACAAGAGTGAAATTATCAGCTCTTTGCCGAATCTCGCAATAAAGCGCAGCGACTTAACATACGCGCCCATAATCGGCGGTCGGTTGGGCGACCTGGAGTTACTGAACCCGTCAGGTCTGGAAAGAAGCAGCGGAAGTAATCTCGGGGGTCGGCCCGCATCCGGCTGCCGATTACGGGCGCGTAATCCGATCTCAAGCTCTTAACAATGCCCCCCTATTTAGTACTTGCACGAAAATACAGACCGTCGATTTTTTCCGATGTGGTGGGTCAGGACCACGTTATAAAGACTCTCGCCAACTCAATTATTAGCGGCAGAGTAGGACATGCCTTCCTATTTTGCGGGGTAAGGGGGGTTGGCAAGACCACAGTTGCACGAATTCTTGCCAAATCGCTTAATTGCACAGGTCGCTCCGATAATGATGCCAATCCGTGCAACCAATGCACTTCATGCAAAGAAATTGCGGCAGGGATTAGCGTTGATGTGCAAGAGATCGACGGTGCCTCGAATACCTCGGTAGAAAATGTCAGGGAGATTAACGAAAATATCAAGTATCCGCCTGCCGGCTCCCGTTTCAAAATAATTATAATCGATGAAGTTCATATGATTTCCATCAATGCCTTTAATGCTCTTTTAAAGACATTGGAAGAACCTCCTCTTCATGCGAAGTTCATATTCGCCACCACTGAATCTCACAAGGTACCCGCGACAATCAACTCACGCTGCCAAAGGTATAATTTTCGTACTATTTCCATTCAGGAAATTAGTTCAGGTCTCACGGCAATCATGGAAAAAGAGGGACTGCAAGCCGAACCGGAGGCTCTGACCTTAGTGGCTCGTGAGGCGCGTGGATCCTTCAGAGATGCGCTTAGTCTTCTAGATCAGGTGATTGCGTTCTCATCGGGAGTCATAAATGTAGCGGAAGTCACTTCGATCCTGGGAATTTCCGGTAGAGAGTCCTTCGCCGGTCTTGTCGAAGCCGTGATTGAGCGGGATCCAAAGAGAGCGTTTGAAGTGATCAATGCGGTGTTTAGGGAGGGATACGACCCTGAGCAGTTCTTTTTGGATATAACGCAATATGTTCGTGATTTGGCCGTAGTGAAAGCTATGCCGGGAGAAAACAGGCCTGCAGGTCTTATAGACGCTCCGGTTTCGGAAATTCAAAGGATGGAAGAGATTTGTCGTTCGGCCGGCCTTGAAGAGTTTCAGAACATTTTCGCTACTCTCGTAAAAAGTGAATCAGAAATCAAGCGAGCTTCCAATCCAATTACCGCGCTGGAGATGCTGGTTTTAAAGCTGGCCCATGCACCTCGAATAATGGATTTGGCTAAACTTCTCAAATTCATTGAATCGGGTGATCTACCGGAGCCACCACAGCCCATTCGCGGCGCACGGGCTTCAGCAGCTGAAGAAAAAAAAAGACCTTTTGGCAGTCAAAACCAAGAGGACGAGGCACTAAATAAACCGGCCGTTCCTGATTCAGGGTTTAGAATCACGCAAATCACCCCTTTAGCTTCCAATGATCCGGAAGAGATCTGGTCAAATCTCAAAGGTAAGTTGACACAGATGGGCGAGCACATGGCCGCCCAATTATTGGAGCATGGAGCACTCTTGTCCGCCGGACCTGATGAAATTGAGCTTGGTTTCCACAAGGCAGTATACAAGAATTCCTTTGAAACGATACTTGAGTCCAGGGATTCGGTCCGGCAAACATTCGAGGATCTTTTCGGGTGTATAAGCATAAAGCTGCTCGTTTTGACTGAACAGACGCCGTTAAAAGTAGAGGCATCGTACAAGGATGAGCCTGATGGAACAACCGATTACAAACGAGCTTTACTGAAACAGGCGTTGGAAAATTCAGTGGTGAACGCCGTTTTGAACGAATTCGAGGGCAGCCATATCGAGGATGTGGTTGTCTTGGACCCACAGAGACCCCGCAAGAAAACGGAATTTGCGGTAGATAATTCATAATCTTGTGTATCGGGCTTGACAGGAAGCATCTGAATCTTTTAGGTTTGTAGAGTGCAGTTCACGTTTGACCAAAAAGTTTAAAAGAAAGGGAATTTTATGGCCGGATGTAAAAGTTGTTCCGGGTGTTCCGATAAACCTTATTCTCAGCCGATAAATAAAGCCGAAAAACTTGAAAAAGCCGAAAAATCCGGAAACCCAAGATACCCTCATATATTTGAAGGGAATCAGGCAATTTATGTGAATTCCGGGTTGCAGATGATAGTCACTGTCGTTCATGATTTATGTGATGACCAGTGCGACTGTTTTGAGATTCTTCCGCAAAGAGTTTTGCGTAGACCGGAAAAAACGGAAGTATCGGTCGAAGCCTTCACCATCAGCAAGAGAGTTAGTGAAAATACCTGGAAACTCCAGGCTCTCCTATAATTGAATGTATTCTTAATTTTGATTGATTTGCCGAGCATATTTGAATTGTAAATACTTTTACTGGTGCACGTGTCATAGTAATTGTTTTTAAATTTGTTTATTCTTCACCTATGCATAGTGAAATGCGAGCTTTAACTACGCGGTATTTGGCCCTGAGCATACCAGGAGATCAGCCGTGAAAGTATATGATAAAACGGAACTCGGACAGTACAACGGCAAGGCCGGCAAGTCTGCATTTGTGTCGGTAAACGGCAAGATTTACGATGTAACCGAAAGCAAACGATGGCCCCAAGGATCCCATATGAAGCGCCATCAAGCCGGTGAGGATCTAAGTGAAGACATCAAATCGGCACCGCACGGCGCCGATGTTTTGGATCGATTTCAGATGGTTGGGATGCTCCAGGAGTTCAGAAAAGAGCCTCAGCCGGGTTTACGCGGTCAGGTCGAAACGCTTCTTGAACGTTTCCCTTTTTTTAGACGCCACCCACATCCTGCAGTTGTGCATTTCCCCTTAGGTCTGCTTATGGTAGCTCCTGTTTTCCAAGTTGCTGCGTTTGTATTCGGATCGGCCGCTACGGAATGGGCGGCTTTTCTCAGCTTATGCGTTGGAGCAATCACTATTCCTGCTGCTATACTTACGGGTTATTTGACGTGGTGGGTCAACTATGACGCATTCGATAATCCCACTATTCGTGCCAAACGTAGATTTGCATGGATGTCACTGCTGCTAGGGTTCGCGTCTGTTGGATTGAGGTTTTTTGTAATTACATCTCCACTCAACATTAGTGATCCATTGGTGATTCTGTACACTATCATGCTGGTCGTGTTGGCCGTAATTGTAAGTAGAATTGGTTTCTTGGGCGGAAAGTTAACTTTCCCTTATGAATAAAATGTAGAGGTTTCGATGGAGCAAGCAGCCGAGCTCCCGAATTCGGGAAGGCCCGCATCAGTAAACATACGTCTCTATTTTGCCCTTTCGAGGACTCCTCATGGATTACTGGATATGGCTACCCCCGCAATGGCGGCTCTGCTGTATCTGGGACATTTCCCTCCTCTCTCTATTGTAATCATTGGCTTGATCACAGCTTTTGCCGGGTATACCGCAGTGTATGCTCTCAATGATATTGTCGATTACAAGGTCGATTCCGAGAGATTACGTCTGCAGAATTCTCAAAATGACAGATTCGATGTTGACGGGCTTATTGCGAGGCACCCAATAGCTCAAGGCAAACTGCCTTATCGAAGCGCATTGTACTGGTTTGGGTTATGGGCGCTTATAGCGTTGGCCGGGGCTTGGTGGCTAAATCCGGTTTGTGCATTGATTTTCATTGTCTCTTCAGGAATGGAAATCCTCTATTGCAAGCTGCTAAAAATAACCCACCTCAAGATCGTTCCTTCCGTGATTGTTAAAGTTTCGGGAGGTCTTGCAGGAGTATTCGCCGTTGTTCCTTATCCGGATCCGTCGTTCCTTGCACTACTCGCTATTTGGTTGGCTGCATGGGAAGTGGGAGGGCAAAATATTGCCAATGATATAATCGACACGGAAGATGATCGAAACGTAGCGGCGCGAACAACCACTACCGTTCTGGGCATAAATGAATCGGTTTTTTTCCTACTGGTCGGCATAGCAATGGCCGTCCCTGCCGCAATTGCAATTTATTGGCAATCAGGGGCAGGGGTGGGGCCGATTTACCTATTTGGAGCAGTCCTCATAGCATGGAAGCTACTATTGTCGCCGGCACGCAGGGTCTATGCCAACCCATCGCCGGAAAACGCTGCGGAGCTATTCAATTCTGCCAGCTACATGCCTGGAGCATTCCTCCTGTTGGTCGTTCTATCCATTCTCTTGCCTTTTAAATAGTTCGAGGGTCCAAGTCGTGAATCTCGCAGAAAAAGAAAGCATGCTGATGAATTGGCCTGAACGGGTATGGATCTACAGCCCCGTTCGAGTCTTTTTTCAGCGACGTGAGGTTCGGGAGTGGTTGCGAGTTGCTCCACCCAAAATGCTCGGATCCGCTCTTGAAATTGGATGCGGCTTAGGCAGGGGAGCGCGCCTTGCTACCGACCTCATGGGATTTGAATCGGTGGTGGCGTTCGATCTTGAAGAAATTCTTGTGCAACGATCCATACGATTGAGACCCGCTGATTATCGTGAAAGAGTGTCGTTCCATGTGGCTGATGCTCAGGATCTTCCATATCCAGATGCTGCTTTTGATGCGGTGATTAATTTCGGCATCATTCACCACGTCCTCGATTGGAGAAAATGCCTACGTGAGATTTCACGAGTTCTCAAGCAAGGCGGCATCTTCTACTTTGAGGAAATTTATCCTCCGCTGTATGCCAATCCGCTTTTTAAATTGATGCTTCGTCATCCCCGAAGCGATCGGTTTTACGGTAAGGATTTTTTGTGTATGCTCAGCGAGGTAGGATTGAGACTTGCCCCTGGTGTAAAGACCGGTTCAAAGTTCGGCATCGTAGGGGCTGCCGTGAAAGACTGAGCCAAGGGTTGGAAACCTGCTCCAGTTTGACGCCTCCTCTTCATACTGTCAGCCATAAATAATAGACGCCAATGTTTTTGAGTTTTTTATGCCGGTGAGTTTCAAATTTCATTCATGTGCACCGGCATCATACGACGTCAATAGATGAGCCCTCAGCATAAGCCGCAATTCATAAAAATTTATACAGTCCGCCGATCAATTTTTCATGCTGCAGAATTTTAGTTGATCCGAATCACCTGAATATGCTAGGTTTTATGACTGCGGTTTTCTCGATTCGTATCCTATCCAATCAAATCCACTTTGATTGCCTCAGTCTCTCTTTAATTCAGGAGGTTTCGTTAGATGTTCGAAATCTTAGAGAAAGAGCGGATCGGTCCCGGTGTTAATCGGGCCGTCATCTCCGCTCCGGATATCGCCAAGGCACACCAACCAGGTCAGTTCATTATTTTAAGGACTCACAGTGAAGGTGAGAGGATACCTCTGACCGTCGCAGACAAGGACCCGGAAAAGGGCACAATCACGCTGGTTTGGCAGGAAGTCGGCGTGACCACCTATTACATGGGCACGATGTGTGTAGGTGAAAAACTGGCTGATTTGTGCGGTCCCCTCGGCAAACCGACTCACATCGAAAAATTCGGAAACGTAGTCGGAGTAGGGGGCGGCATCGGCGTGGCTCCCCTTTACCCGATCACAAAGGCCATGCACGAGATCGGAAACCACGTCACAACCATTATCGGGGCTAGAACAGAAGGCCTCTTGATCATGACTGAAGAGATGAAGAAGGCCAGCACCGAATTGGTCATTGCTACGGATGACGGCTCATTCGGAGTTCACGGCTTTGTCACACAGGTGCTCCAGAACATGATCGATAAAGGTAACCAGATCGATCTCTGCGTCGCCATAGGGCCGGTACCGATGATGCGGGCGGTTGTTAATGTAACGAAAAAGGCGAATATACCCACCGTGGTCAGCCTTAACCCCATCATGGTCGATGGAACGGGCATGTGCGGAGCCTGTCGAGTGGAAGTAGACGGGAAGACCATGTTTGGATGCGTTGATGGACCCGAATTTGATGGTTTTCAGGTAGATTTCGACTTGTTGATGAAGAGATTGGCCATGTACAAGGGGCCTGAGCTTATAGCGCTCAATAAATTCCGTGAAACGGAAAGAGGCTGCCAGTGCACGTTCCCGGGAGGTAGCTAATGTCCGAAGAAAAAGTTAAAAAACCAAAAGCTCCGCGCCAGAAAATGCCGGAGCAGAGTGCCATAGAAAGAGCCCACAATTTCTATGAAGTGGCTTTGGGCTATGACAACGACTTGGCATTGTTGGAGGCAAGTAGGTGTCTTCATTGCAAAAAACCGTATTGCCAATCAGGTTGTCCCGTCGAAGTTGATATTCCGGATTTTATTGAACTGGTAAAACAAGGTAAGCTGATTGACGCGGCCTGGAAAGTAAAAGAGAAGAACAGTCTTCCGAGAATAGCAGGCCGAGTTTGTCCCCAGGAATCCCAATGTGAGGCCAAATGCGTACTCAACAAAAAGGGTAAAGGTGAACCCTGCGCAATCGGACGCCTTGAACGGTTCGTAGCTGATTGGGCCGCTGTTCACGATGAGGGCAAGCTTCCTGAAATGGGAAAACCAACGGGACTGAAAGTCGGTGTTGTCGGTTCAGGTCCCGCAGGGTTGACTCTTGCAGGTGCGCTCATTAAGAAGGGAGTAGCCGTTACCGTTTTTGAAGCTCTCCATGAGCTTGGTGGAGTGCTGGTTTACGGAATTCCCGAATTCCGATTGCCGAAAGCCATTGTGCGTGCTGAAGTTGAAGAACTCCGTAGAATGGGCGTAGAATTCAAGACGAATTGGGTCATTGGGCGAATTGAAACCGTGGATGACCTGCTTGAGAAGAGGAAATACGATAGCGTATTTATTGCATCCGGAGCCGGAGCTCCGTTATTCCTGAAAATCCCCGGTGAAAACCTCAATGGTGTTTATTCGGCAAACGAGTATTTGACGCGTGCGAATTTAATGAAGGCCTATCAATTCCCGACTAGTGATACCCCGGTTGCCAAAGGTCGCCGTGTCGTCGTTTTCGGCGGTGGAAACGTTGCTATGGACTCAGCCCGAACCGCCCTGCGGTTGGGAGCCGAATCCGTGACCATCGTTTATCGTAGGACTATGGAGGAGTTGCCGGCGAGATCCGAAGAAGTGCATCACGCAGTAGAAGAAGGCATCAAGTTCCAGTTGCTTACTGCTCCTCTTGAGATCATCGGCAATGATACGGGATGGGCGGTAGGAATAAAATGCCAGAAAATGTCTCTGGGGGAACCTGATGCTTCGGGGAGAAGACGCCCGGTTCCGACAAACGAGTATTTCGATATCGAATGCGATACCGTAATCGTATCTATCGGTAATGGAGCAAACCCCCTGGTTCCCACTTCCACAAAGAATCTTGAAACAAACAAATGGGGTAACATCGTGGCTGATGTCGAGACCGGTAGAACCTCTAGAGACAGAGTGTGGGCCGGCGGCGATATAGTTACGGGCGCTGCAACCGTTATTTTGGCGATGGGTGCAGGCAGAAAAGCGGCCCTGTCCATGATAAATTCTTTCGGAATTTAAGTTCACAAGAAAGTCTCTGTTGGAACGGGATGAATCGCGCACGGTTCATCCCGTTATTTATTAGGATCTGGAATGAACTGGTTATTAATCATCAAAGCGGGTTTCATAGGTTTCTCTATTTCGATCGGCGTAATGATGCTGGTTTTCTATTTGGCTGGATTTTTGATGAGGGTAACTCAGAGGCACTTCCTCATGCTTTTTGCGATCGGCGTAGTAAGTTCTCTCGTTGCTTTATACGGTGTAGTCCAGCTGAGGGCTCCAAATTATGAAGGACTTGACCTCTCATTGTTCTCCGCGGGTTCCATCGGGGGTTGGATCGGGGGAATAATGTCGAGTTTAACTTCATTGAGGAGAATACTTATCAACATGAACCAGTGGTGATGTGCACCGATAAGGTGATTACGTTTTCGTCAGGGAGACAGAATCTTTGAGGATGCCGAAGAAGGTATTGGGTTCAACTATTCCGGTCACTGCGTCATATTTCCAACCCAAGTGTGATGAACATCCGCCGCAAGTGATAAATCTCCATCCGTAACCCGCAAACCACGAAAATTCTAGATAGAGTTCTTTGTGGACGTGCACGTGCTCACAAGCAAAAAACGTATAAAAATTGCACTTCATGCCGGCGGGGTTCGTGTAAGAATGTTCTCTGGTGCCGGCAATTTTTGCGAGATCACGGGACGCTGCAATAGAAATGCTGCAGTATTTGCAGCAATAGATGATTTTGTCCTCTGGATCCGGCTGAATTTTGACGAACGCCAACATTGTGATCTCCGGATTTATTCACCGGGAGACATAACCATCCTTAACCAACATTTGTTTGACTTTATTTTCAGAGCTTTTTGGTATGCGCAAGAAATTCGCGGACGGACTTTTCTTGTCGTTGGAGGAAAGTTTGCCGAATCCGGGATCAACTCCGGGGTTTAGCTCCCACAATAATTTGGGCGGTATTGAGATCCAGTCAGCAACAACATGCAAAGGCAGATCTTTGGTGAGAGTTAGCTTATCTATCTGATCAAAAGCGACTGCGGGTTTGCGAAGCGTGTCAATTCCGTAAAACTCCTTGTTGGTATGGATAATCTTCAAAGCAAGTATTTTAGGAATGAGGACTTCTGAAAAATGCGGCAGAACAAGATCCCAGTACCCAAATCCTTTCGCCTTGGAAGAAGCGGCTTCTATCTTTTCCGCACCATCCACAAAAGCGCACATCGTCAGCAACAAATCCCAAGCCTCAGCTTTCTTGCGGATTGATCTCAGCGTGTTGGCGGCAATCCGGGTGGAAATCACCGGGTCGCGTCTATCATCCCATTCACTATTAATTACTATTCCGTTGGAAGCCTCGCGTTTGTCCCGAGCGGCATTGAGCGACCATAATCCTACTCCGCCCGTTTTTGTCTTTGCCGTGGGATTCATGTCACTTAGAGCTGCAGCGAGATAAATGATGTCGGCCGGCATCTGCTCTTCCGAGATTACTCCACTGACCAGGGGGCCGTAGGTGTCCATACGATCGAACATTTCCAACAGACCGGATCGCCTGTCCATAAGGTAAAAATTGATCTGCTCGACGATCCTTTGTGCAGGCTCAGCCTTATTGAGGGGAATTTTTTCGGAGCCGAACATAAGACCACGGGAAACAACCTGTGGCGGAATAACATAATGAGACTTGGAAAAACCCTGCGCACATACAGGGTGCGTATTCAGGAATAATAATGCGGCTAACTGGAATATTATAGTCCCGACTAAATGAGAAGTTCTCAGCACGAAACATAACTCCGGATAAATTTTTAAGTCTCTAATCGGAAAAGGTAACTTCAACATGTCGTGATGAAAAAAGGCTCAATAAGGCTATAATGCCGTCCGACAGAGCGGGCTACGTTTGGTGTTTCAGCAGCTTTTCTTATTGATAGCCATACATGTAGCCATAGGGATTTGCCGGTGAATAACCGCGATTGTAGCCCATTTGGGGTCGCTGATTATCATATTGGGAGTAAACCGTGGGATTGGGCTGCTCTTTTTTATATTGAACATATGCTTCTTGAATGAGGGAATCCTGGGCATCCGAAAGCATTTTGCTCCGAGACTTGGAAACAGATGCAAGCAATGGATGTGAATCCGATTTTCGCTTGTCCCCCTGTAAGCATTTGCGAATTCCGTCAAAGGCGCTCTTTTCGATTTCCATAAGCTCGGAAACTCGATTGGATGCTTCCTGAATCGAGCGATTTCTCTCTCGAAGTATGCTTCGAATCACTGATGCCGTGGAAACACTTTCTTTTGCCTGTCCCAGAACTCTTGTAACTCTGTTGGTAATTGGAGCTTCTTTCAGCTCATTTAATGCCGATACGGCAAATCCCAACTTGTTAAAGGCCGAATTCCAATCATTGTATTCACTGAGGCATTGCCCATCCTGACCAAAAGCTGAAGCCGACATAACAAACAAGAGGAGTGCTGAAGCAATTGCGCGGAACTTAGTCATTAGGAATTCCTCTCCGGCTTTTTAGCAAAGAAACCGAAAAAATCACTCGTGTAACTCCTATCATATCGGTTCAGAGTATCTCTCTGCTCGGGAGACAACTTTATGCGTTTTGAAACGGGACCATCCGCTCCGGTGAGATACAAATTACCCAGAACATTATGGGGATTTGCGTCGGCATGTATAGCACGGTCGCAACCAGCTAAAACAAGTGCACGTGCGAGATCTTTGGTGCTGATATGATGACCCGCGGCAAAAACGAGGTGACCGTCTTTCCGAATCCCGAAAGCACTTCTTGTTGCGATGAACCAGTTTTCACCATAATTGATCTGGGATCCACCTTGATAGCCGCCGTAATAACCCCACCATGCCTGTTCCTGCGGTGTTGGTTCTTCAACGAGCAAAAATCCGAGTCCTATTTCACCGTCGCTGGATTTTCCGCTCTTTACGACCTGATCCACGATCCTTCCGTCCTTAACTATGAGATGACGCAACTGCCGTGCATCTTTTACGAGTTCAATGGGGATACTTTCATTCCACTCTAAAATATCAACGGAATTATCGTTGTATCTGACGATTGTCGCCATTCCATGGGCAAGGGGTTTGATAACCTTGCCTCGGTAGATCGCACCGGCTTCACCTGAATGCTTCTGTTTCCAAAGTGCATTGGTAATCGCCAGTAGTTGAGGCTTCAGTTCAGGTTCGAGAGACGCCGTGGAATTGGATCCTCCCGGTTCCGTGGATCCGATATATAGTTGCATGTTCAATTTGGACATGTCGAAAGTAAGCATGTGAACTATTGCATTTGGATAATCGATACTCGGTCTATAACTCGTACGCCAAATGGCGGGGCTACCATCAGTGGCCTTGGGCATTCCTTCGGACGACCAAATTCCCTCTCCAGGTAATTTGGGTGCTGAATACAATGGTGCAATGCTCGCGAGAGTCGGGGGACCATTGAATTCGTCGATATCCAGCGTGCTCAAGTCTACTGAAGTGTCTTGAGTATGGCGATCAGACCAGTTTTCTTCCAGACTTTCGGATTTGGTGGTTGTGCTGATTAGAGTCGTAACTTGATCGGAATCCTGAGAATTGCCTGCAGTATCGTCTGAAAATGAATCTTCACGGAGGGGCATAGCGTACAGCAAATGCTCCCAGGGGAATTCCGTCCAACCGGTTTCGGCTATACACGATCCGGTTGAACCAAAAGAAATGCACATCAACATAAGCAATGTTACGAATTGATTACGTTTTGAAAAAGCTCTGAACAAGATCTCCCTCTCAGTGTAATTCAGCGACAGTTGACATCACATATGGGATTCGATAAGCATACCCGGAAAATTCGACACAATATCAATTCCGAATCCCAAAGCACCTAACGGACAGCCGGCTCATAGGTCTATTACTAACAATTTAGGCATTGAGCGTCAAGCCGGACGCTTTCGCTCGCCGGATATACAATGCAATTCCGGTGGATTAGGAATCCATTCCGGTTTAACTATTTATTGACCGGGGACCGCTACCAAAAATGGTCCAAAGGAGTTTGTCGGCGAGCGTCTTTTGAAGTTTGTCTCAATTCCACCAATGTTTTTTTATGCATTTTCCCGGATGTGTATCTTTCATATGGCTTTGTTTGCCGATACTTGGAGTAGCAACATGTTTTTGGCCGATCTTCACGTTCATTCCAAATACTCTATAGCGACCTCAAAGGATTGCGACCTCATCCACATGGCACAATGGGCCGCCCTCAAGGGTATAAAGGTTCTTGTTACGGGGGATTTTACTCATCCACGATGGGCGGAAGAAATCCACGAATGTCTTATGGAGGCTGAAAACGGGCTTTATAAAATCAAACCGGATCTGATCCCCAATTTTCAACCGTTGCCGAACGGATTCGGGCCTTCCGATGTACGCTTCATTTTGAACGTTGAAATCAGCTCGATTTACAAGCGAGACGGAGTGACGCGGAAAGTTCACAATCTTGTCTTCATGCCGGACATGCAGTCTATGGCCCGATTTAATGGGGTATTGGACCGCTTGGGTAATATAAAATCGGATGGACGTCCTATTCTTGGTTTAGACAGCCGCACTCTGCTCCAGATTGCATTGGAAACTTCGGAAGACTCTTTCGTTGTGCCGGCTCACATCTGGACTCCATGGTTTTCCGTTCTCGGTTCCAAATCAGGTTTTGACAGTATCGAAGATTGCTTTGGTGATCTGAGCCCGCATATTTTTGCTTTGGAAACGGGACTTTCATCGGATCCGGAAATGAACAGAGCAGTCGGTATGCTGGATCGATATACCTTAATCTCGAATTCGGATATTCACTCACCGGCTCGCCTGGGCAGGGAGTGCAATATATTTACCGGCCCGCCGGGATATCGTGAAATTCGGGATGCCCTTAAATTAGGCGGCGGAACTATGTACGATCCGGGTTCGGCCGAAATGGGATGGGCTTGTCCAGATGATGATTTATGTACAAGGTTTCGGGGCACTGTTGAGTTTTACCCCGAAGAAGGAAAATATCATCTCGACGGCCATCGGAAATGTGGAGTACGCCTGGAACCTGAAGAAACTTCGAGAGCAAACAACCGATGCCCCGTTTGTGGACAGAAGCTCACGGTAGGAGTTCTCAACAGAGTGCATGAGCTTGCTGACAGAGACCAACCTGTTTACTTGGAGAAATCCGCACCTTTTTGGAAAATGATTTCTCTTCAAGGGCTGATTGCTCAAGCGTTGGACGTGGGCGCGAATTCAAAAAAGGTTTCCGCTCTGTATGACGAAATTCTGAGGAAACTCGGACCGGAAATAGCGATAATGATGTCGATGCCGTTGGAGGAATGGTCCCGTAAAGTGCCGGAATTATTTGTTGAAGGACTGCGCCGGATCAGAAGCGGCAATGCGGCCATAAGGCCTGGTTTTGACGGAGAATACGGAAAAATTGAATTGTTTGGTCCCGGTGAGAGGGAGAAACTTCTTGGTCAGAGTTCCATATCAGGAATATCTGCTTTGAGTCCGAAATGGACTTCGCGAAAAGTCGCTCAAAAAACCGCATCTATCTCAACATGCATTCGAGATCACGATGAAAATCACCGACAATCGCGTGATGCGCTGAATCCGGATCAAATGGAAGCAATCGGAGAGCTGAAAAGACCTGTTCTCGTCAAGGCGGGACCGGGTACCGGTAAGACTCGGACCTTAACGGCTCGAATCGTGAAGCTCGTTTCCGAAGGTCATGCTTTGCCGAGCCAAATTACGGCTGTTACGTTCACCAACAGAGCTGCTAATGAACTGAGCATTCGAATAGCCGGCATGCTTTCGGGCAACCATGTCAAGTGCAACATTGTGACTTTTCATCAACTTGGAATCAACATTCTGGAGTTCTTCGCAAAAGAAGGATTGTATGAAATGCACAATGAGATGATTGGAGAGGATGAGTCCTATCGACTTTTCAAGGAACATCTCAGGCGGACAGATCTGGATAACACGTCACTATCATGCATGGGCCTCTTTTCGGAAATTCAGAAGTTGAAACAGAGTCCAGTTTCCGAAACGGTTACAGATGTGTCATCAAGCATCTCAAAGGCTTTCATGGTGTACCAGGAAGCGTTAAAGGAATCCGCTGTTGTTGATCTAAATGATCTCATAATAAAACCCATAGTTCTCATGGAACAGTATTCCGATCTTACAAAAAAATACGTTTCCGAAAATTGCATGCATCTGCTCATAGATGAATTTCAAGATGTGAATCCTGCTCAGGTGAAAATGATGCAACTGCTGTCCAGAGATAATGGACAAGGATTGTTCGCAATTGGCGATCCGGATCAGGCAATTTATGGTTTCCGCGGATCTCATATGAAATTCTTTTCGGAGTTTGGAAGCCTTTTTCCCGATACCCGCTCGATAACGCTCAAGAAAAACTACAGATCTCAAGCAAATGTGGTGACGGCTGCGGGTGCCTTAATCAAGCAAAGATCTGAAGACCGCCAAACTGCCGTTAAACCTGCTGGATCAAAGGTTCACATTGTTCGGCATTTGAATTCAGTTTCTGAATGCAATTACATCCGGAAAAATATCGAGATACTAATGGGGGGGACATCGTTTCACTCATTTGATTCGGGTCTGGTCCATTCAGATGGACGGAATTATGGATTTCGAGATTTTGCGATTTTGTACAGGCTCAATGTTATCGGGGATGCTATTGAGGAGAACCTCAAGAGTTCAGGCTTACCTATTCAGCGAATCAGGAAATCAAATCCCAAGGATGAAGCGGATGGACTCGATTGGGATGCCGATGCGATAAGCCTCATGACGATTCATGCTTCAAAGGGTTTGGAGTTTCCGGTCGTGTTCATTGTTGGCTGCGAGGAAGGTACCATTCCCTATTTAAAGGGAGGAAATCCGGAAGTCGTTGATCTTGAGGAAGAGCTTCGAATATTGTATGTAGCTGCAACACGGGCTCAGGACCATTTGTACATCATGCATTCAGAGACAAGAAGTTTGTTTCACAATGTTTCTCATTTGCAGCAGTCGAGGTTCTTAAGAAATCTTGATCAACTGTCTTGCGTGGACTCGCCAATCATAGGCAAGAGACGGAGGGCTGAGCAGATCAGCATGTTTTAGGAATTCACGACAATTTTGATTGTAAATATAAATACCCCTTGACAAAAACTTAATATTCAAATATACAGATATAACAGTGTTTGGCGGAGGGGCCTTTGACTTCTTTGTACCCACGACTAGTTGCCATTTTTTTGGGATGCCTCCTTTTTCCGGTGATGTCATATCAGATGGTTATGGGAGCGAGTATTCCTGAAGGAAGCTATTTTCAAGAATTCCCTAACACTCCCAAAGCCGGTGATCTCAAATTCGTTACCTCCACCGGCGAAACGGTCGGTTTGTCTGATTTTCACGGGAAAGTGGTATTGCTCAATTTTTGGCGAAAAGATTGCCAGTATTGCGGGATGGAAAAAAAGCTTCTGAATTCGATGCTCCAAACCTTCAGCCCCGATAAACTGGTTGTACTCTCGGTTAACTTTTGGGATAAACCGGCGTGGGTCCGGGAATTCGGCAAGAAAAACGGCAATGAAATAAATATTATGTCAGGACGGGACAACAAACAGTCCGTCATCGAAAACGTCGTTCGGGGTAAACCTATGGGGTATTATGTCCTGAACGATAAGAATGAAGCCGTTTACGAAGTGAAAGGTTTTCCGTCAACATACGTGATTTCTAAAGAAGGAAAAGTGGTTGCCTCACATTTGGGGCTTGCTCAATGGAATGATCAATCCGTGAAAACCTGGTTGGCCGGCTTGGTAAATGAGGGCATGCAGGCAAATAGGGTACAGCAGTCTACAGGGATAAAGGCTGTTTCTCCCGTAGCGGCGGCCCGAAGAGACCCGGTTCAGCAGATACCGGATTGGCTCGATGGTCTATTAAACGGACCCACTATACAGACGGGAAATTACTAGAATGGAAATTCTCATACTTATTGGCGTAGTCATCGGTTGGATTCTTTTAAACAGATATGTTCTCCCGAAAATGGGAGTGGCAACTTGAATGTCGCCTTCATGCAGTCCGTCGGACCGCAAAAATTCAGAAAAATCGTCCGGAAAAATGAGATAAGGGTGATTGTGAATGAGTCCTTTGGCCGATGAATTAGAATACAGGGAAATGGACGAGGACCTTGAAAAATTATTCCTCGATGTTAAGAAAATGGAGTTTTCCCGGGAGGCTGAAATCTTCAAGGCTTTGGGGCATCCGATTCGGTTGAAGATAGTTTATGGATTGCTCAAAGTAGGCGGTTGCAATGTAAAGAATATGCAGGAATGTCTTGGGCTCCATCAGGCAACGGTGTCTCAGCATTTAATTCATCTGAAGAGTCGAGGAATTATCGCATCCACTCGACAGGGACTTGAGATGGTCTATTCAGTAACAGACGGCTGGGCTAAATGTATAATCGACAACATAGAAAAGAGGAGGCTCGAAGAGCAGCACAACACCTAAATCGAGATTGCTTTTGAACCCGTTCGGTAGTCGATTGGCTATTCTGGGTTCATCCCTTTATCCGAATACCCCTTTCGTTCATTTTTCGTGAAGTTACCCTCCGTAATATTGAGCTTTCATTTATTTTTTAATGAGTGTTCTTCGTTCATTTTCCCTCATTAGAGATCATGCAAATCCGGACAATGTCGTAGTTTGGTTCCTTTCGCTGATGGGAGATATAAGTGTAATTCGGCTTGCCCCCTTTACATGCCGAAGAAAATCTTGACTTATTAATCAATGCCGCATAATTTAATGTGTCGTATTGAAGAAAGCCCTCCATGGCTTTTCTAAGCCGCATTCAAATCTGATAGATTCACCGCGAGGCCTACGGGTAAAAACAACGTCAAAACCCGTTTACCCGGTAGCGTCCAGTCGCGAACCGAGGAGCTATGTCTGAAGCAACATTCCCAAAAGGTGGTATACATCCCGACGAGCATAAGGAATTAACGGAGCACCTTTCAATAGAAGAGATGCCGCTACCTGATCAGGTTGTGCTGCCGTTATCCATGCATTTCGGAGCTCCCGCTAAACCGATTGTAAAGAAAAAACAGACGGTTCAGGAAGGCGAGCCCATAGCTGTGGTGGAAAAGGCACTCGGAGCTACCATCCACAGCAGTGTGACCGGCACGGTTAAGGCTATTGAGCCAAGACCCCATCCGACAATGGTCAGATGCGAGGCCATTATTATTGAAAGAGATCCCGCTGCTGCGCCGCGCTCTTATGAATTGCACGACTGGCGCAAGCTTACGCGAGAGCAATTGCTCGCCCGAGTAAAAGATGCGGGAATAGTCGGGTTAGGTGGAGCAGGTTTTCCCACGCACGTTAAACTATCGCCCCCGCCGAATGCCAAAGTTGACACATTGGTTTTGAACGGTGCTGAGTGTGAGCCTTACCTTACGACCGATCACCGTCTCATGCTGGAATATCCTGAAAAAATCGTCGAGGGTACGAAGATTATCCTCAAGATTCTCGGCATTAAGCAGGCGGTTATTGGTATAGAGTTGAACAAACCCGACGCTATTAATGTAATGAATAAAGCTGCCGAAGCCTCCCAGGGAAAGGATGATTTTTCCGTCAGAGTCCAAGGTATGACGGTTAAATATCCACAAGGATCTGAAAAGCAGTTGATCTATTCACTGACCGGTCGATCCGTACCTGGCGGTGGATTGCCCTTCGATGTTGGTGTAATCGTACAAAACATATCGACGACACTGGCTATAAGTGAAGCGGCTGAAATGCAGAAGCCTTTGTATGAAAAAGTGGTGACTTTCTCCGGAAGAGCAATCAATCGTCCGGCGAATCTGAAGGTCCGCGTCGGAACCGTTTTGTCGTCCATTGTTGATTATTTAGGCGGTACGACTGATCTCGTTAAAATAGTTTCAGGTGGACCTATGATGGGATTCGCAGTTTCGAGCATGGAAGTTCCTATCACAAAGACCACCTCCGGTGTGCTGTTCCTAAACAGTTCCGAGACGGATTTAGGCGAATTTGGGCCTTGCATCCATTGCGGCTGGTGCGTGAATGCCTGCCCTATGGGGCTTTCTCCCAAGGAAGTCGGCCTATACGTTGAAGCCAATAAAGGGCATTTAACGGAAAAATTCGGTGTATTCGAGTGCTTCGAATGTGGTTGCTGCGCTTATGTATGTCCTGCCAAGAGACCTCTTGTGCAGTTTGCGAGACTCGCAAAAATTGCGGTGAAGAAGCACGGTTGATCGGGATCTAATTTTCTACGGATATAAGTCGGGATTTCCCGACCTGTGATCATATAAGTATTTGATTTTAAATAAAGGTACCGGCCCAGACTTTCGGGACTTGCCGAACGGAACTATATCCGGGTGTCCGAGAGCAGCCGGGGGAGGATGGTAAAATCGAAACTCTAGAGCAAAAGACACCGGCTTTGGAGCCACAATGGGCAGTTTCGGTGTCCCCCCATATCAGGAAGGGGATAACTACTGCGGGTATAATGTGGACCGTCACCGCCACCCTAATGCCCGTGCTGCTGTTTTCAATCTATAATTTCGGCTTAAGAAGCCTTTTTATCACTCTATCGAGTGTGCTTTCGTGCATCATAGTGGAAGCAATAAGCCAGAAGGGAATGGGAAGACCCGTTTCGGTTAAGGACGGCAGTGCCGTTTTGACAGGCGTTCTGATGGCTTTTGTTATTCCTCCTGGGGTCCCTTACTGGCTACCGTTCATCGGAGCCGTAGCAGCTATTTACATAAACAAGGAACTCATGGGCGGCTTAGGATTCAATGTTTGGAATCCCGCCCTCGTGGGACGAGCAATTCTCACTGCGGCATTTCCGGTCGCGATGACCGCCGCTTGGATACCTCCCATTGATTGGGGGAAAGCATCAGCCCTAGCATATGTAGGGAACGTTGATGCAGTGAGCACCGCCACGCCTCTCTATGTATTGCGGCACTATGGTTATAGTGCGTTGGTACAACAGTTCGGGGACATGGGCACGATCTATAAAAATTTCTTTATAGGACACCAGCCCGGCTGCATTGGGGAGACCTCGGCTCTTCTCATCCTTCTGGGAGGTTTGTTCCTTCTGGCCCGAGGAATCATCAGTTGGCACATTCCGGTGTCGACCATAGCTTCTGCAGGAATATTTGCATGGATAGCCGGTGGTGAAACGTGGTTTTCCGGAAATCCTCTATTCCACATTTTATCCGGTGGTTTAATGCTCGGCGCGTTCTACATGGCCACTGATTACGTCACTTCCCCGACAATCAAAACAGGGCAAATAATTTTTGGCATCGGGGTAGGGGCGCTCACCGTTCTTATTCGATTAAAAGGCGGTTATCCGGAAGGCGTTTGCTACGCCATCTTGCTGATGAACACTCTCACACCTGCTCTCGATGAGTGGTTTAAGCCTAAGCGATTCGCTCCGCCTAAAGCGGTGCCTGCTCCGGCAACAAAGTAGGAAAGAGGGTGCTATGAAAGAAATACTAAAAATAACGGCAAGTTTAACTATTATCTGTATTGCTGCGGCCCTTGTGCTTGGAGCCGTTTTTGCCTGGACCGAACACACTCGCAAGGAAAACGAAGAGAAGGGTAAGAAGGAAGTCATTGAAGGACTTCTGGGATTCGGATCCGGTAAAGAAACTCCCGATGGCCTCAAGGTGTATAGCGTCCACAGATACGTTGTAAACCGACCTGAAGGCATCACGCTAGGGTATGTCGTTCCTCTCAAGGACAAGAAGCATGCTCTTGTAGAAGTGGATATGGCCGGCAAACCAGGAAAAGTGACCCTGATCGATGCCGATGAAATTAAATTGGCTGATCGGGCTTCCAGGGATGCAGTGGTTCTGGGTGCATTGGGTGGAGCGCGGGCCAACTATGCTGAGACCTTTTATGTAGCAAATAAAGGGGATGCACGAATGGGGTATGTGGTCCCCGGTGTAACGCAAGGTTTCAAAACATTTATAGATCTCATGGTGTCGATGGATCCTGAATTCACCGTAACGGGAATCGAGATAACGAAATCCGAAGAAGACCCGGGCCTCGGTGACGAGATCAAGCGAGATTTTTTCAAGAATCAATTCAAAGGTAAGTCTTCTGAAGCCCTTAAGGGCCTGAAAGTAGTTAAAGAGCCGCTCCCGGACGACTACCTGGTTGCACTTGACCCCAATAAGGCCAAAAAGGCCAATTTGGGTAAGGAGCAGTTGGCCGGTATTCGTGAAAAACATTTAAAGGACGATATTTACGCTCTCACCGGCGCGACTATATCGACAAAGGCCGTTACTACCGGAGTTAAAGATACGGTCCGCAAATTCGTCTATCGTCTTGATATTCTGAACGAAGCCCTTAAAAAAGAAAACGTTCAGGCTGTTTTTTAAACGGAGGTCGTCTTGAGTAGGAACGCTACATTAATTTGGAATGGGTTAATTCCTGAGAACCCGATTTTTAGATTAGCCCTAAGTTTGTGTCCGGCCGTTGCGGTTACGACCTCAGTTGAAAACGGACTCCTGCTTGGCATAGCGGTTGTCTTTGTTCAAGTGTTTTCAAGCTGCACGGTTGCCATTTTCAAAAACATTATTCACCCCAAGGTCCGAATTCCCGCATATGTCATAGTCATCGCACTTTGGGTTAGTGTTGCAGATATGGTATTGCCGGTGTTTTCACCGGAGGCGTACAAAAAAGTTGAGCTATTCATCAAACTCATCGTCGTTTTTGCAATCATCATATCGAGGCTTGAACTGTTTGCTTCAAAGGAGCCTCTTGTGCCATCGTTCTTCGATGGTTTGGGGATGGGACTCGGGTTTCTGTTCGGTCTCACCCTGGTGAGCGCTATTCGAGAGTTTTTCGGAACCGGCCAACTCCTTGGATATGACATTTTGGGATTCAAACCCTTGCTCGTCATGATATTGCCTGCAGGGGGGTTTTTCGTTATTGGGTTCGTCATGGCGATATTCAACTGGCTCGAATTCAAAATTACGGGAAAAATTCCCGCATCCGGGGGAGGTCATTGATGAAAAGGAATCTCCTCGTAGTTAGTCTCGTGTTAAGTGCCCTCCTTGTGCTCATCGGATCTTGTGCATGGGCGGAGACGATGGGTACCGGTTCATTTAAAAAGGATAAAGCCATAGAAATCCCGTTCGGGATTCCTGTAGATGAAGATTGGGCCAAGAATACAGGGAATTATTCGGTTTATGAAAAACCGGACCCGGATATTCGAGTCCCGGTTGATTCCGTGACACTGGATGAAAAGAAAACTAACGCTGTGCTGAACTTCAAGGACGCCCTCAATACCGGGTCACAGTACGTGGTCGATGTAACGGGGATCACGTCTCAGGGTAAAGTTGTCGGCGATAAGCAATTTCTCGTGAAAAAAGCGCAAGTCCAGCTACTGTTTGCGGTATTTCTAGGCGCAATGCTCATTAACAATTTCGTTTTCACGAAATATCTTGGTCTTTGTATTTTCTTCGGCGTTTCGCAGAAAAAGGAAACAGCCATCGGAATGGGTATAACCTTTACGTTGGTCATGTTTCTTTCAGCCATTATGTGTTGGGCACTTTACACTTATGTGCTTAAGGTCTTCCACTTGAGTTTTCTCAAAATCATAGTCTTTATTGGAACTGTAGCTATTTTTGTTCAGGCTGTAGACACGGTTTTGCGCAAGGTCAATCCGTATCTATTTAAAAAACTTGGCGTATATCTTGTTTTAATCACCACGAACTGTATAATTTTGGCTGTTCCCTTAATCAATGCGGACAGTGCGAACGGACCTATTGAGAGCATGACTCTTGGTTTGGGTGCAGGTCTTGGATTCGCGTTGGCTATGTTTCTAATGGCCTGTGTCCGTGAAAAGTTGGAGCTCGCTCGGGTTCCTGCAGTTTTTACGGGACTTCCGATTGCGTTTGTCGTAACTGGTCTGTTTGCTTTGGCTTTTCTCGGATTTTCAGGCCTGGTTATCTTCTAAACGGAGCTCCTGGGAGATGTTCGGAAAACAATCAGATATTCCCATCGCAACCATCAGCGTTGGCGAGAGGTGTAACTAATGGAAAATGTTTGGTCAATTGCGCTTTACGGAATAATCTTTTTTGCGGTATTTGGGATAATTTGTGGAATAGCATTGGCTTTGGCCGCCAAAAAGTTTGCCGTCAAGGTAGATCCAAAAATAGAGGCTGTCCGGGCTTGTTTACCCGGAGCTAACTGAGGCGCCTGTGGATTCGCTGGATGCGAATCTTACGCAGAAGCGGTCGTCAATGATCCCGCATGTCCTCCAGGAAAGTGTGCTCCCGGTAAGCAGGAAGTGGCGGAAAAAGTAGCAGCTATTACGGGAAAAGCGGCGGGTGCGGCAAGTAGTGTGATTTCAGTTTTGCGTTGCTCTAGGAATGACGGGCACGTAAAGAGGAAACATGCGTATGTTGGTTTTGATACATGCCAGGCAGCGGCAATTGCCTTTGGTGGGCCGTACGAATGCAATTTTGCCTGCATAGGCTACGGTGATTGCGCAGTGAGCTGTCCCTTCCATGCTATTCACATGGAAAATGACATGCCCGTGATAGATCCGGAAGCTTGCACCGGGTGCGGCCTGTGCGTGACGAACTGCCCAAAGCAAGTTTTGCAGCTGCTGCCTAAGGACGCTATCTGTTACGTTCCCTGCAGTACCAAGGATAGCGGCAAGGCTGTGACGGCAGTTTGTGATGCCGGTTGTATCCATTGCGGCGCATGCACGAGAAAAGCACCTGAAGTAATTAAAATGGTGAATGATCGAATTGAAATAGATCATGAGAATTGTACGGAAGAAATTGCCCAAGCGGGTGTAAAGGCCTGCGGTAAGCAGTTTATTTTCAGATACACGGATAAAGACCGCCAGGAAAAGGCCGTCCAGGAGATCAAGGCCGAACAAGCAGCAAAGAAGGCCGCCTCTGCTGCAAAGCAGGCCCAGGAATCGAAACCTGCAGCTGAAGCGTAGAGCGCGCTTCCGCAATATTTGAATCATCAAGGAGAGCCCATAGGCTCTCCTTTTTTATTTGTCGTGTCCAAATTGCTTCCATGAAAGATAACGATACAAATCAGAATTTTGGCTGATTGAGCAGGCAGAATCCTCAATGATCAAGGTAGTGCCGGGAATAGCGCGACTTGTATGGCATTGTTGATTCATCGGATTTGTTTATCACTGCTCCCAGAATAGGCCGACCTGCAAGGGAAATTGTTTTTATAGCTCTTTTCAAGACTGGTGACGGAAAACGAGCATGTTCTATGACACAGATGACGGCATCAACCTGGGAGCTAAGAATTGCTGAATCCGACAAGCCAAGTATTGGAGGTGAATCTACCAATATGAAATCATACTTGTCCTTGAGCTTGGCTAAAAGAGCGGACATTCGTCTGGAACCAAGGAGAGCTGGAGGATTTTCCGGACATTTACCGGCCGGAATAAAGTGAAGTCCTCGAATTTGAGTTTTACAAACGGTCAAATGAAACGATTTCTCCTGATCAAGAGCATCGGAAAGGCCGTTATTCTCTCCCGATTCGCGAAATAATTCCCTTAATCTGGGGCGTCTCAGATCCGCTTCCAGTATGAGGACCTTTTTTCCCGACGAGGCAAGCTCACATCCCAAGGCTACGGAAAAGAACGTTTTTCCCTCCGATGGACCTGCTGCAGCCACCAGCAATGTCCGATAATCAGAATCCTGCATTGACAAACGCAAGGTTGTGTTGATCGATCGAATAGATTCGGCAAAACGTGA
>CAZTJA010000033.1:0-27872 GCA_964613745.1 uncultured Syntrophaceae bacterium | reverse complement strand
TCCCATTGGGATCCAAAACCCAAATGCCTTCCGAGGCCGTCTCGACTATTTTCTGATAAAACGCTGACCCGAGTTTAGCCAAATGAGTAATAGTTCCTCCCACTGAGAAACCCTCGCCTTTAGTAACTACAAGGTCATCGAAGAGCTTCCGGTTATCCATTTCGATCCTGATAAAAGGCCGTTTAAATTAACGAAAGGTGTCTGTTCAACAATTACCCCAAATAGCATACATTGGGTGCCTGAAAACGTCGATTCATTCGCACGACAATTATTGTCCTTGATAATATCATGTATCTAAAGAAATGATAAAGATTTCGGTGCTCACCCTCACATTTCCGTAAGACCGCACAGCGGAAACTTCCTTGTGATCAAGACAGGGAAACTATACAATTCCGGCCGCGAGTGCGAGAGAAACATCACTAATCTCGACGTGAAGTGATCCCGCAGGGTTTCAGTATGACGAACTGCTAAAACTGACAATGAAAACTCATTCTGTACAAAATCGCTATGACATAAGAATATTCTTACTCATGACTGTTTTGGTATTGATTGTAAGTTCATCATGGAGTAAATATCTAGCGAATCATTCATGTCTGTTTAAACAAAAGGACGGTTGTCATGGAGCACAAATTAGATCACATCCATTCGTCGGAGAAGGAAGAACAACCCACCGTAATAATGCGCAAAAGACAGAAATTTGTGGAGGATTTCTGTAGGCGTTATGGATGGGACAGTAAACAATTGAGCTTTGAGCAACTGATGGAGATTCGGAAGAATGACGGTTGGAAAAATCTGCAGTGAGAAACCGCATTAATTTTTGATGTGTGTGAAAACTTATTCGATCCCTTCCAGTGAGAGGACATCTTCTGACTGCCCGGTGTATTGTGCGCTCCAGCAATACCGGATTTCCCAATTAAACCTGATTCACCTCAATACATTCGTGAACCATGCAACTGCATGCCCCTCCTGAAGAGTTATTGCTCCAATCATAAACAACATCGGTTCCGTAATCTCCGTCATAGCACCCAACATGTCGCCCGTTATGCAGCCTAGACGCCGCTTGTAAAATAATATCAATAAGTAAGTCATTGCGATGAAACATATATTCAACAACAAACCCCGCCAACCCATTAAACAAGAAAGAGCCACTGGAACGAGCATTCCCACAAAATCCGCCGGCTTTACCGTTGATCCAAACAAAGCATGACCGGTACCGGATGGGCGCCCGTATGGAAGATATCGTATGCCGAAGATCTGTGCGCCCCGTGCATAAGCAGGCACTATGATCAACAGCAGGTATCGGTCGGTTTCAAGGCTCGAAATGCCCGCCCATTTTGTCGCCAGCCCACAAACCACGGCTATCAATCCCATCGCGCCGATTCGACTGTCTTTCATGATAGCGAGCGCCTTCTCCCTAGATCTATGTCCGAGAAGTCCGTCGGCCGCGTCTCCCAAACCATCCAGATGAAATGCACCTGTAACGACTATGAGTAAAACCACATCCAGCACTGCTACAGCCGATCTTGGCCATAGGCCGGAAGCTAGGTAATCGAAAACAGCCAGTAGGAATCCAAGAATAAGGCCCACAAACGGGAAGAATAACGCCATGCGCTCCGGATGAAATTCAGCCGATCTGCCTACCGGAAGAATGGTCATGAAATTGAGAGCTGATGTCAAACCGTGCATCTTCTTGTTTTCATCTCGCGATTTTCTTCAGGATCATTCATTTCTCGATTCGCTGTATTCTCGTTTGTTTCACCGATTATTTTGCGCAATTCCGTATCAATAGTTATTCTGCGCAACGAAAGCGGCTCCAGGCGTGATGTTGTTTGAGCTTCTCTCAACAACTCTTGAAACAAAGATGTTAAATATGAATTCACACGCTGAGAAACGGGGTTCTCCCGAACGGACCGCCAGTATACCGGAGATTGATTGAACGACATGTCCTTGAGTACTGAAAGGCACGCATGAATAACCAAATCGGAGATCCACTCTACCCTTTTATCCACATATGAAACCTCTCCTTCAAAGCCGAGAGGTCCTATGGGAGCAAGCCTCCCCTCCTCTTCAAAACGAGAATAATCACGGGTTCCCTTTAATATTATCTGTCGATGGCAAAGAAGATTCGCCGTTCGATCAAGTCGGTCAAGAAGATTGTTCGCCTTGAGAAACTCGAAATTTCGAACGAGATCATGCATTGTGCTGTCCGGAACAAACATGAGAAAACCAATTTCGGGTTCAATACCGAATGATCTACACAGATTGATTGCCTTTTCGCTCGAATTCCGACTGGATCCTTTATGCAACCTCCCCAGAACCGACGAAGACCCGCTTTCAATACCCAACAGAAGGCTATGCAAACCTGCTTCTCTTAAAGATTCCAGCATTTCCGAGTCGAGATCGTTGGGACGTGTTTCCATTCCAAATGTGATACCCAGGGGTCGGATCTGCTCCAGCAATTCCAGCGTACGCCGACGCCCGTTTTCTCCGGGTCCGACAAAGTTCGGGTCCACAAAGTAGAAATCCCGAAAACCTTTTCGCAAGAGATCTTGAATTTCTTCGATAACATTACGTACGGACCTGCCCCTCCATAAAGGCCCACTGTTGTAGAAGGACGGAACAGGACAGAAGCTGCAGTGATTGTAGCACCCTCTGCTTGCGAGAATGCTGACCGTATCCTTTGGATCGGTATTTCGTAACGGAAAGGGAAAAATGTCGGGATCGGATGTCGGTCGTCGATACTCTTTGAGCTTGATTCCGTATTCCGACCTGCTTGCCATGCCTGCAATATTCGTCCAATCCGATCCCCTGCTCAGATGATGCGCCAACTCCACAAGAGTAGTTTCACATTCACCGACGGCAATGGAATCCACTGAAGGAGCGTGCTCCAGAATGGACCTGTAGGCTAGCGTAGGAAAAAAACCGAACAGATTGATATGTCCTCGGTACCCCTGACTTCTTAGTTGACTCAAGAATCTAAAGAAATGGTCTGTATTCTCCCAGATGTATACTGCATTGATTGCAAGAAGATCCGGAGCCGGCCGAAGAATTTCTTTCATGGTGGCATCGAAATTCAAGCCGCTGATCGTTGTATCGATAAACGATACTTCATAACCTGCACTTGCAAGATTGGCCGCAGCATATCCGCCCATAAGGCAAGACCACAGAGGCGTGTTTGCAATGTCATTGAATCGCTTCTTAGAAACTATTCTGGGATGTTCAAGCACCGTTACGAACATTGAGAGATGTCTCCATAATCTGATTGAGGCCAACGATACGGGAAATTAAGACAACGCCTGTGCCAACCGAGAAAAAACACCCGCCGAATGACAGTGGGCCTCAAACTCGTGCAGAATATGAGCTGTTTGGGGTGGATTAAAATACATTGGATAGAGCAGATCAATTCGCGGATCCAGGTCTCCCCGTTTTACGAGCTTCTTCGTCAAAGGAGCCCCAGGATACAATCGCACATTGTTGAAAATTACAGCTCCAAGGTTACCTTTCGCTGCATGAATCTCCAAAATTTCATCGAGAACTCGTCTGGATTCGTGGAAGTGCTCATGAGTCTCGCCAGGGAGATTGACAAGGAAATGGCACATCGTTAAGACTCCGTTCCGTGCGGTAATCCGAGCTGCATTAAAGATGTCTTCTTTTGTCAGCCGTTTATTCAGGAGTTTCAGCCCATAATCATTCAGCGCATCCGCCGAAAAATAGATAGCCACCAGGCCGGCGTCCACGGCTAGTTCTAAAATGTCCTCGGTCAAAACGTCTTCTCGAAAAAACCCAGTCCATTTGATTTCGAGTTTTCGGGACTTGATCTCCCGGCATGTGGATTCGAAATGATCGGCCGGTCGGTTAAGCACGGAATCGGTAAAATGAAACAACCCTATTCCATGCCGGCGATGCAAGAATTCCATCTCGTCTATAATCAACTTTGGGCTGCGCAGTCGGAGCCTTCGACCGCTTAGTCCCGGATACACGCAGTAAGCACAACCAAGATCACAGCCCCGTTTTCCTTCTATGCCCATGGCTGCAACGTACTTGTTTCCCCGAGTGTAGTCTTGTGGATCGAACGAGGTGAGATCTAATTCGGGCAACGTATCCATGGATGTATATGAGCCGACCGGATTCAGTTCAACGGATAAATCATTCCTCCAGAGCAAACCAGGAACGGATTGGGGATTGAACGCAGATGAGAATAAATCGGAAAAAACCTGTTCGCCTTCGCCTATAAGGCCGTAATCTATCTCGGGGATTTCCTGCATCAGACGCTTTCCGAACAGCGAGAATGCCGGACCGCCTGCTAAAATTCGAGCACCTGGACTCATGAGGCGCACCATTTCAGCTGCCGTCTTCAGAGAAGAAACATAAGAAGAATGTAAGCCCGCAAGGGGGTCAAGGTTTCTGAAAGAGAGCACCACTGCTTCAGGCTGTTCAGCCGCCACAACGTCTCTAAGCTCCAGCCATGGGTCAAGAGACAAATTCATGTCGAGACTGGATTTAATGTGCTCCTTAGAAACCACGCCGGATAATCGAGAAAGCCCCAGCGGGTAAACCCTTTCTCCGGCTCCCAAATGGGAAGTTGGAACCTGTACAAACAAAATCCGCATCAGGATTACTCCAGAAGTAACAAACCAAAATATTTTACATAGTCATTTGGGGAGGTAACGGGTTGGACAATGATCCCTGCTGCATGAGCCGTCCCGTACACATCAATTCCCGACCCCTCCATGGACGGCCGAGCTTTTTCGGGAAAACGGCACATTTCGTCAGTAGAACACGTTGGACAAACCGAACACGGGCCGGCTCCGAACACGAATGCCTTATGAAAACCGGCAAGAAAAGCTTTCCGCTCCATTTCGAGTAGTCTGTTATGGAAGTCTTTGCCTGGAGGCGATCCCTCAAGAAGAAGACATATCTTATATGAGTCCAAGAATTCTCTTGTTTCCCTGCTTTTCAAACCATGAGGTGGACATTGCAAGTTGCCGGCAAACCTTGCACACCCGCATCGGCACTTCTCTCGAACCCATGAAGCAGTCATCACTTGATCTGTGGATAAGATTACGGAACTCTGAAATCCCATATCTCGGGCAATGTAAATCCATTCATCCATTTCCGAACACTTCGGACGATTAGACTGCTTCCTGGAAGCGATGATAACGGACGAATCGGTATTCAAGTCCTTTACTCGGATATATTTCATCCCCAGAATCTTAAGTCCGTCCGTAACAGTGGACATATCATGACACTCCCCATCGTAAGTGTTGAGCATCATATTCAGATCGTATAGAGACCCTTTATGTGGAGACCTCCCCAATCTGTCCGGAAAATAATCATGAACAAGTATAAATCCCTCCGGATCGAGTAAACCGGCAGCTTTATTCAGAAGATCGCCGGCTTCTCGATTTCCGTAAGCATGGAGAAAATTGCTCAAGATGATGAGTCCAAAATTACTGTTCTTGGGCAAATCTGCTGTTCGAAAATCGCCTTCCAGGATTGAGAAGCCATCCCAGTATCGCTCTTCCGGATACAGCTTTTTAGCTGCAGCAATCACTTCCGGCAATTCGAACAAAGTTGCCGTTCCATCACTCTTTGTTCCAAGCAACGCCCGGGTCAACGATCCAGCCCCCCCTCCAACATCAAGTATGGGAGGATTCCATGATTCAAGGGCCAGAACATCCATGATCTCTCGTGCTTTTACTTTGGCAAGCTGATCCATTGCCAAAACGTAGCTATAGGTTCGCTCATCATAATCATCATTTACCGGTGATTTCTTCGATTCTCTGGACGGGCAAAGCTTTCCGACTAGATTCTTCCAGCCGGCTTGCATGTATCGACGATAGAGGAGAAAATGCTTAAGATTGTATCTGCTGTCGGGCAGCAAATACAATCTTACCACTTGACTGTTGGATAGCCTGCCTTCGTAATCCTGCACAAGATCCAGACGTTTCAATGCCCTGAGAAGGCGATTAAGTTCATAAGCATTACAACAAGACGCATCTGCAAGAGCATCCAATGTGCAAGATCCCCGCTCTATGTACTCGAACAGATTCAGATCTAAGGCCGCAAACAGAAGCTCGGAATACCAGTATGCGGTCGACAAATCCTCCAGATACTGAAAGTCTCGATGAGCGGGATCCGATTTATGGATGGGCAACTTCATTGCTTGTCCGTCGCCTTTGGACTCGATACTAAGGCTTCTTCAAAGGTGAGCATTTCCCGAGAAACCCTTGAAGCAGCAGTGAGCAGTGACAAGCCCAGTGCCGCCCCGGTACCTTCCCCAAGCCGCATTTCCAAGTCCACCATCGGACGTAAGCCAAGATCATCAAGCATCAAGTTGTGTCCCGCAACCGCCGACTGATGTCCGGAAAAGAGGTAATTGCGAACTTCAGGGTGGAATCTGGAAGCCAAAAGCGCTCCGGCCGTCGAAATAAAACCATCGACTACAACGGGAGTTTTGTTGGCACATGCGCCAAGTATCACTCCCGCGATTCCTCCAATTTCAAACCCCCCAACTTTTGACAACACGTCCAAAGGATCACCCGGATTCGGTCGGTTCACCTCTAATGTACGTTCAACAATGGTGATCTTATGTTGCAAAGAAGCATCATTGATCCCCGTGCCTCTGTTAACCAGACGAAAAGGATCTTCTCTCAACAGGCATGCCGCTACAGCCGATGAAGGAGTGGTATTGCCGATCCCCATGTCTCCGGTGCCGACGGCATGAACGCCCCGTGCTTTTTCCTCTTCGAAAGTTGATATTCCCACTTCTAGGGATTGGATCGCCTGCTCCCTCGACATTGCGGGACCGAGGGAAATATCCGATGTCCCATCCGCAATCCGCCGATTAACAAGGCGCAGTGAACCATTCTCGTCAAAATTCATTGAAGGTAAGGGTCCCGCAACACCGATATCAACGACGGTCAAACGTGCTCCTACATGTCTGGCAAGCACGTTTATGGCTGCGCCGCCTTTGACGAAATTCGCAACCATCTCTCGGGTGACTTCCTGCGGGAAAAGGCTAACGCCCTGCCGAGTAACACCATGATCACCGGCCATCACGACGATGCTCGCAGACCGGATGTACGGGCGAACCTCACCCGTGATCCCCGCCAAACGCACACAAAACTCATGAAGCCGCCCCAAGCTTCCATTTGGAATAGCCAGAGAATCCTGGTGCTTTCTGGCCTCTTCCATGGCGGCTTTATCCAATTTGCCTATGCGGCTGATTGTTTCTTCCAGCATTGCAGTCCTCTTGTTGATTACGCCTTATGACTTCTCTGAAGAGTCTCTGCAAAAAGAAGCGCGGAAGCTTTGTTGGCACAGAACTCACCGCACATTGTGCACACACTGGAATCCGATGGAGACTGGTCGTCACGTATTCTCTTGGCATCTTGTGGAAACAGAGCGTGAGAGAATTGACCTTTCCAGTCCGAATCGCGCCTCGCTTTACTCATTGCCAGATCACGTTGCCGTGTTTTTTCGGGGAGCTTGCCGAGGTCTCCAATATGGGCCGCCAGCTTGGCAACTTTCACTCCTTCGATGACGTCTTTTTCAGTAGGAAGAGCCAGATGTTCGGAAGGCGTGATATAACAGATGAGATCTGCGCCGTATCTCGCCGATTGCGCAGCACCTATGGCCGCAACGACATGGTCATAAGCCGCACCGCAGTCGGTAGGCAAGGGACCAAGCATATAATATGGAGCATAATTGCTCATCCTCTTTTCAAGAATGATGTTGGCCTCGATTTCATCCATGGGAACATGTCCCGGCCCTTCCACCATCATCTGACAGCCCATTGCTCTGCCCAGCTCCGCCAGCTCGCAGTTAATCAAGAGTTCCTGGATCATCGCACGATCAAACGAATCTCCTATGGAACCTGCTCTCAAGCCGTTTCCAAGAGACAAAACAACATCATATTTTTTTAGTATGCCAACTACACGATCAAACTTCTCGTACAGGGGGTTCTCTTTCTTATTTACCTTCATCCAGCTAACCATTGACGTACCGCCCTTGCTGACCAATCCACCGTATCGGTATCCCTGTTTCTCAAGTCGCTCGATGGTATATAAATTTATTCCACAGTGAATAGCCATGAATGCCATGCCGTCTTCACATTGGCGTTCAATGAGTTCGAAAAGCATTTCCTCATCCAACTTGTTCGGATCCCCATACTTGCGGCTTGCCTCACAGAAGGCCTGATAAAGAGGCACATTGCCGACGGGAAGGTCAACGGCCGCAATGACCTCCCTCCTGATTCGGTCTAAATCCCCTCCGACGGAAAGCTCCATGAGCGTATCAGCTCCGGCTTCCTGGGCGGCTATAGCCTTTCTGACCTCAGCGTCAATGTCCACGATATCCGTAGATGTGCCGATGGATGCATTAATCTTGGTGGATAATCCCATACCTATTCCCACCACACGACATTTTTTCATGTTGTTGAGCGGGGCCACAATATGTCCTTGAGCGAAACGCTCTCGTATTAAGTTGATGGGAAGGCCTTCCGATTCTGCAATTTGATGCATTTCAGGCGTGTTGATGCCCGCAACCGCCTGCTCTACTTGGGATCCTTTCATCGCCGGCTCCTTTTGATGTTTTTTTATCGCTTGGAGCAAAAAAAAATCCCCAAGCGATTATCGCTTGAGGATTTGCCTTCTCCACAAACGTGGTTCCCGATGGCAGGTCTTCTGACTCTCGGATCAACCTCCTCCCGCGCCTTCCCACACGATTACAGTTATTCGTGCGTAATCTCTTTGGTCATGGTCAAGAAGACCATGAAATGAGATGCCGAATTCTGAGCTCTATGCAGTGGCTTACCGGATACTAAAGCGCAAAGCCAAGGTCCGGTTGCGGGATTCGTCCCCGATTACAGCGGCGGGTCCGTACCGGGATTTCACCGGTTTCCCTATTGTGCCTGTTGAGGGCACCATCAAGTTGCACTTCGCGGAGTATGAATTGTGCCGGTAATTCTGTCAAGTATTTTGTCTTGACAAATCGTTGAGTGAAAAAACATCAATTGTGCCGGTCGATGGCGGAAGTCAGACAAATCCGAATCCAAAGCACGTTGGAAACAACAGATAATTCACGTCTTAGATCGAGCATTCAATTATGCAATCGATACGCGACCAAATTTGTCGCGAAACTTCAGCGCTACATTCACCAAGCCTATAAGCACTGGAACTTCAATCAGAGGCCCTATTACCGTAGCAAATGCCTCACCCGAATTGATACCGAAAACTGCAATCGCTACTGCAATGGCTAGTTCGAAATTGTTGCTTGCAGCCGTAAACGACAAAGTTACGGTTTTCCCGTAATCTCCGCTAACTTTGAATCCCATCCAAAAACTCACCAAAAACATCACTACAAAATAAATTGTAAGCGGGATCGCTATTCTCACCACATCGAATGGAATGCTGATTATCAATTTGCCCTTAAGACTGAACATCACGACAATCGTGAACAACAAAGCTATTAAGGTTATTGGGCTGATACTGGGAATGAACGAGTCTTCATACCATTCTTTTCCTCTGACGCCGATCATAACAAAGCGAGTTGCAAGGCCGGCAATGAAGGGGATTCCCAAATAGATGAAAACGCTTTGCGCTATTTGCTTCATGGTGACTTCCACTACGCTTCCGGTGAGTCCGAAGAAAGGCGGAAGTACAGTAATGAAAAACCATGCATACACACTGAAGAAAAGAACCTGAAAAATACTGTTGAATGCCACCAATCCTGCGCAGTACTCGGTGTCCCCTTCGGCAAGTTCATTCCAAACGATTACCATTGCAATGCAACGAGCCAGACCGATCAATATCAAACCAATCATGTATTCCGGTCGGTCCGGCAAGAAAACGATCGCAAGAACAAACATCAGTATTGGACCGACCACCCAGTTCTGTACGGAAGTGAGTATTAATACTTTCCAGTCCCGGAACACACCCCACATTTCTTCATATTTAACTTTCGCGAGAGGCGGATACATCATCAAGATCAGTCCTATTGCTATCGGTACTGACGTTGTGCCTACCTGCAACTCCGCTATGAATTTGGTTACCGAAGGAGCGAAATATCCAATAGCTATACCGATGGCCATGGCTGAAAAAATGATGAGAGTCAGATATCTATCTATTACCGACAGCTTCTTTCCTGTTGCCATCGTAACGTCTCCTGATGAGAGCCCTCAACAGTATGTTGCGTAATTTTTTTCTTTAATTCGAGGGCAGGCCCGGAATGCCTAACACCGGTCCCGAAGATTGAACGGAGGGTGAGCAGCCGGTTGCGCAGCAGCCGCCCGATGAATTGCCGCCCCGGAAGGCACATGAACTGAAGCTGATCGATAAAACGGCCAAAACAAGTACAACAAAAACTTTTCGCATGATCATTCCCTTCAAAATCGTAGAGGCGTTTTGACGTTAATATAACGTATAAAAGCTGAGGAGTACTCTGAAAGCAGTTTCCGACATTCGGTAAACCAACTTTCAGAAATTAACGATCCAAAGCCACTTTTCGGATAAAAGCGTGTATCGGGTAAACGTTGCCGGGCCTTGGTTGATATGAGAGATTGACTTCGATAACTGCGTCTCTAGCTCCCGGTGGAAGAGGCACCTCCATCAACTCTTCTTTGGGCGCAAATGGTTGTATACTTGTATCCCTGATAAACCCAAGTTTTTTGTCCGGCCCCAAAACCGTCTGTGTCGATCTGCCGTCCGTCGCCTGAGGCGCATATTTTTTCGATTGGCGGAAGAATTCTTTTCCATTGCTCGTCTTAGCGATCACATCCAGGACCACTTGCGTCTTTGATGGTCAGCCGTCGGGAATCCGATGTCCAGCCTTGCTTACTATTTTCGTCTTTACAACGACCATGGGCTGAAACTGCTGCTCAACAGGCTGGTACGTATATGCAAGAGCTTCTACTTCCATCGGAAGTGAATCACGCAGTCTCGCCGATAATTCATCTCTGCGATTAAAATCCGGCGGCATGTAGTGATCACCGTTTTTCATGTGGCATTCCTGGCATGTACGTGTTCCACCTGATGGTAAATATCCATGAAGATAGCTTCCGTACAGCGTAGCACATTGAACAGGAGTCTCGAATTCGAGATTCGGTCCGAGCCCGTGGCACTGGCCACACAACAAAGGATCCTTCAGCAAAGGACTCTTCTTTACCGGATGACCGGGATGATCCGGCAAATCTTTAGTTCCGTATACAATTCCTTTTTCAGGTTTGCCGTGAACAACTGCCTTCGAATTGTGACAAACCAGGCAAGTTATCTGCAACTTCCGAATGGTTTCTTTGTCGTTCTTGAGAACTGCATCGGCTATTTCAGCAGCAGTTTCGTCCGTAGCCATGCTTATCTGAGGGAAGTGACATTTGAAACATGGGAAATTTGCCTTAGTAGCTCTCTGACCTTCTTTTATGGCAAGTGGGCCCTTCTTTAAATACGAGGTCATGAAAATCCAGTCGTCCATTCCCATCAGCGGCCTTGCATGATGAGATCTCTCCCACTGCTCGTAAATCTCCTTATGGCATTCCTTGCAAGACGAAGAGTCAAACATGGAAACAAGTTCTTTCAAGGTGGAAACACGATCGGTACTCTCCGCGAAAACAACTCCACCTTGAGAGAAAAGCAAGAATATCGAAGCCAACAACAAAGTATAGTATTTCTTGATGGTTCCAGACCTCACGAACTTGAATTCAGCAATATTAAAGAGCAAACCCAATACTTGGAAAGAGTGCCCCAATGGCAATATACAATCCGACTGCAGTCAGCAACCCACCTGCAGCCTTCTTGAGGATCAGATTAGCCGAATGCATTTTCGTGGAGCTTATGAGATGCCTGGCGGCGCCGGCCGATGTTCCCACCGCCAAAATCAACAAGCAGTGGCCTATCCCATAAAAAACCATCATGACACCGCCGAAAAGGGCGCCTTTCAGGGGAATCACGCTTACGATCAACAGTAAGGCCGGCCCGGTGCAGGGTAATGAAACGAGGCCGAACATAAAGCCGAAAAGGGCCGCCCCCAGAAACCCTGTGTATTTGGGCAACTTTTCTTGGGATATGGGAAGCCTGAACTGAAACACTTCCATAAAATGAAGTCCCAGCAATACGCAGATACCGGCCACCACGTAAATCATGTATGGTGATTGAAGAAAAGGAGCCGCTGCAAGTCCAACCGTAAAAAGTATCGCCAATTCAACGCTAAACCCAACGATGAAAACCAACGTGTATAAAAATGATCTCCAGGCCGTGATGTCTTCTTTCATGCCGCCAATAAAACCTATTAATAACGGTACCATGACGAGAACACAGGGGTTCATTGCCGTTAAAGCTCCCCCCAAGAAAGCTCCGCCCGCCGCTAAACCGAGACTGCCCGAAGTGACCCACTGTTGTACCAAAGCAAAAATTGATTCCATAAGCTATCTCCTGATGTGCAATCCATCGTGTGTGGACGCCGGATGCTCTTCTATTATTGACAAATGAATTCCTCAATCATTCAACAAAAAAAAATCCAAGAGACCTGTCCTATGCAAGTAATCTGTAATGAAATCAACGTCCATTCGGAACCATTGCCAGTGGCTGCATGCCCGGAATAGCACCTTGTGACGGTACAGGCAAGCCCATTTTCGCAAACACCTGAGCTATTTGGTCCCTCTCAAGGGTTCCTTCGTTTCGGAAAAACTCTTTGCCGTCAGGAGTTAAAAATACCTGCGTAGGCATGAGTCGAATTTTGAAATCCTTGACAAGATCCTTGTTCACATCCATGTCGACTGTTGTGACTATGGCCCTTCCGGAATACGCCTGAGCCACATCATCAAGAATCGGCTTCATGTATTTACAAGGTTTGCACCAACCACGCCCAAACTCAAGAAGTATAGGGACGTTCTTGGACATCAGTGTTTGAAGATTTATCTTTGGATCTGCTGCTACAGAATTCATTGATAGGGTAATCGTTACAAAAATTCCCAAGACGATTGCTAAAACGACTCTTTTCATTATCCTTAATCTCCTAGCTTTATGTTTTTTGCTAATCAGCATCCTTGGCTCGGAATACTCGGTTTACGTGCCGGCGGTGCAGCTTTCTGTTCGGGGACTTGCTCTTTGCCGCTGTTACTCTCTCCACCCTCGATGGGATAGTCTTTCTTACTCCACTCGATCCATCCTCCGTCGTACACTGCCGCTTTTGGGAAATCCAGCAGTCGAGCACCAAAGTACAACACGGTCCCAAAACAACCGCTGACACATGAAAAGACGCTAATTTTATCGTTCGTTATCCCATGAGCGTCGAAAGATTTTTTAATGTCATCAGCAGTCTTAAACTCCTTATAGTTTTCACCGGTCAATATACTCATGAAAAATAGGCCGGTGGCCCCCGGAATGCGTCCCAGTTTTTCCGAAGCCCTACTCATTTTAGTGCCGGCATATTCTTCCGGGCGTCGGGAATCGACAACTACAATTCCCAATTCCTTGAACGCTCCTACATATCCTGCCAACTCGTCTCCGGTCATAAGCTTTTGACGCTGTAAATGTACCTCATATGTGGATTTCTCCAATTTCGGAACGGTAGTACTTAGAGGCCTATTTTCAGCTTTCCATTTATCGATGCCTCCATCCAAAACCGCCGCTTTTTTGTGACCAAGCAACTCCAATGCCCAAAACACCCTTGTGGCCGCCGGAAACCTATCTGATCGACTGACTATGACAACATGATCGTCGGGAGAAATGCCGTTTGCCTCAAGAAATGTGATGAGATCTTTGACTACCAACATTTCCTGGATTCCCAGTCTCACGCCCTTAATCACGTCGGTAGTCATCCTTATGGAGTTTGGGATATGTCCTTCTGCGTAAAACGTCTCTTCCGGTTCGACATCTTGTCGATCAAGAATCTTTACCTTCGGATCGTTCAGGTGATCCTGCAGCCACTGTGTGCTTACGATAAAATCGGTGTTTTTATATCCACCGTTGTCAATCGCCGATGCAGCCGAACACATGAAGCCACAAATTGCGATTGCAACGATCAACCGTCTTGCACAAATGATCCCCAACAAGAATGATGCGATATGTTTGTTCAAGTTCAATTACTCCTTCACCATAGAGCGATGACCAAATGCCGTTATGCACATCACATTTACAACAATGCTAAAGTGCACCACATGCAGCAAGGCATTTGCAACTTGATCTAAAATACGATGGAAACGAGAAACAGATGAATGAAGACTTATATCAAATCCGTAGAACGCAGGTTTGGCTCACATGTGAAGCCATAGAAAACGGCAGGGACTGTTCTGCAGTGAGCAAGACGGGATCACCTCTGGTCCTGAAATCATGAACGGCATCCGCAGAGCATGAGAGGTGATGCCTCTCGGACCGCATTTCACTCTGCTGCTGAGCAAATCTCGGTAGAGTATTCGAATTGGCTATTATCCTCGGGGTCGGGGTGCATTTCTTCTGCTTTTTGCAACTGCATTGAGGGTTGCCTTGACCAAGAGCAATTTCATTATCCGAATCGCCTGTACGCAAAACGTCAACAGAAGCTCTGATTGGTAAATGAGAGCTTCCAATTTTCGAATACGCACTTCCGCAGAAAAGACGTAAACCACTGAATATGTGCAAACTCATCATAATTACCATGATGATTCCGGCAGTTCTTTTGTAAGCTGTGAACTTCTTCATGTTTGTTACTGCCGCTGCAACACTCCGATTCGATCTTAATGCGACAAAGCTAGGTGATGATACTAAAGTTACGGTTCAAGGATTCTGCATCTATTTCCTTTTGTAACACCAACAACATGACCCGTCAATACACAATTTGGCAAAATAGATAAATAAGGCTCGAAGAACTGCATTCACTGTATTCATCGTGAGGCAAGTCGGCCTGCTGGAACTCCCAAGTCTTCCTACCATGAAAACTTGGGAGTAAACCAGTCAAATCTACTAATCGACAAAAGCTCCGAATAAGAGTCCGGCAATTGTCGATAGCACACATACTAATATGACGAAAACAAAGGTTTTTTTGAACCCCATGACGCTGTTTATTACCAGCATGCTGGGTAAAGAGAGAGCAGGACCGGCCAACAGCAAGGCCAAGGCAGGACCTTTTCCCATGCCGCTGCCGATGAGACCTTGCACTATCGGGACTTCCGTTAACGTGGCAAAATACATGAATGCGCCCGCAACGGATGCTAATGCGTTTGACCCAACTGAATTGCCGCCCAATGCCCACGCAATCCATTCGTTGGGTATCAAGCCCTCCTTGTCGGGACGCCCGAGTAGAAAGCCTGCAACCAGAACACCTATCAGCAGCAACGGCATAATCTGCTTGGCGAATCCCCAGGACTCGTTGAACCAATCTTCGGTTTCACCTTCAGATGTGGTTGCCATTACGGACAATGCTATTACCCCTACAGTGAAAGGCACAAGAGGATCCTCGGGAAAGGACCATGCGAAAATGCCGACCATGACGATGGAAATTGCCATTTTCCAGATAGGGAGTCCAAACCATGCCACTAGGGCTCCGGCAAATCCAAGGCCCAGCAAGGATGCAATAATCCACTTTGAGGAATATATGGACCACCAAAGACCTTCCTGGCTATCCGGTTTACCCCAATTTGCAAATACGAGAACGCCGATCATGAGAGCAAAATAGATCGAAGTCTGCCACAATGGTCTGATATCGTGATTCATTCCGGCCATGGCGGCAAGATTGGCCTCCGTTCGTTCTTCTTCCTCTCTGCGGAAAATAAGGTGCATCAGGAGACCGATTATGACACTGAAAGAAACGGCACCCACTGCCCTGGCTATGCCGAGTTCTACGCCGAGAATCCGGGCCGTGAGGATTATTGCTAAGACGTTGATCGCCGGTCCTGAATACAAGAAGGCGGAAGCCGGTCCGAGTCCGGCGCCCCGGGTCCATATGCCTGCAAAGAGAGGCAAGACGGTACACGAGCAAACCGCCAAGACCGTTCCTGAAACCGATGCCACCGGATAAGCTATCCATTTCGAAGCGGTCGGCCCGAGGTATTTCATTACTCCTTCCTGGCTGACAAACACCCCTATTGCACCTGCGATAAAAAAAGCCGGCACCAGACAGAGCAACACATGTTCCTGGGCATACCATTTAACGAGATGGAACGCTTCCATCACGGCATTGTCGAAACGAACGTTGCCGACCGGCAAGTAATAACAAATGAGAAATACGCTTACAATTACCGCTAAGGGCTTCCATTCCCCTTGCCAATATTCTACAAAACGGCTGTTCATTATTGCGTCAATGGGGGACCGGGAAAAAGTTGATGCTGAATTTGCAATTGGTTCAAGTCCGGATGTTTGTTTTTCGGGAGCCATGGTATCCTCTTACGGGAAGATTGGAAGTAATACACCAAGCTCGCTTACGCGAGGGCGGTATTTCACTATTCGGTCAAATAGTAAACTCATCCCCTCGCTCTGTCAAGTTCTTCTCCGTTAAAACATCGACTCATCAAAAAATAATTCGCAAATTATCGAACTTCAGGCAAATTCCAGCAGCCAACTAACTCAAACTCTTTCCATAATTTAGGTTACAGCGGCTTTCAACACGATGAACCGGTGCTTATTGGGCTGATTTATCCCTCAAAGTACCGGCTTGGCATTGGGGCCTTTTGCAAGGCCCCTTATCATCACACCGGCACTAACCTGATCTTTGTATCGTAAAAACTGACGCTGCCTCCGACAGGATCAAGCATGCAGGTATTCTTGAGCGCAGGATCTATCCACATTGCGGCATTTGCATGGACTCCGTTTCCCCTGATCGGTTCACCCTTAATGACGTGACCGTCAATGGTGAAATCAGCGGCACCCGTTGCCCAGTGTCCAAACCCCAATGCGAAACTCGTTACCCCCGGTCTCATGGTGTGAGAAAAGATTACTTTACCCAACATTGGTTTCTTTTGACCTGCACCCAAATCCCATTCCCCGGTTGGGCACGTTGCGCTCACAACTTTGACTAATTGACCGGATTTGAGGCCCAGTTTTTTGGCATCCACCGGATTGATTAATATTCCATTTTCCGGCATCAATGGATGCAACCACGGATCAACTATTGTTCGGGATTTCGTATGGACTATTGATCTATGTGTGATCAAGTCCAGATTGTAATCCTTTGACAATGCACCGGGTTTGTTGCCGTGATAATCCTGGATGGGAATATCGGATGCAAAGCCCAAATTACGTTTTCCCGTCCCGGCATGAGTCGTGCCGGCAGTTTTCTCCTGATACAAATTCAGCAGCGCCCCATACGGGTGGGCCACACGATTCCCTTTATATGCCTTCGCGTGGTCCTCGAAGCGTCCCCCACGATTGAGTACGTACACAACTTTGGGCCACATCTTTTCTCCGACAATTTTTTGCCAACGCTCTTCCGAGTAAACTCCGTCCGGGAGAAAACGTCGAGCCTGTCGGAATATCTTCATCTCGGCTTCATTTGCATCAGGAACGTTCTGTGATCCATCCGGCTTTTCACCATTCGCCAAATTGGCTACTGCACGTAGGTAAAAGTCATCCGGGTGTTTCAAATCCATTCCCTGACCGAACGCATTTTCACCGAAGCCCGACAATTTGAGACGCTCGGCAATAGCAAAGAGCATTGCTTCAAAACTCATGGGAATTTTGTTTCCATACACAACGCAATTTTCCGGGATCGGCGCCATTGCAGGTTGCCGGATGGGCTGCACCTTATTCGGCATGGAAGGATGGCTCCCCTGGAACTCCCACCTCTCGAGAAAAGACAGATCGGGGAAAATATAATCTGCGTACATCGAAGTCGTTCCCACCAGAATGTCATTGGCAATGAATAATGGAAGCTTTTTTGTGTCGGCGAGTATCTCGATGTTCGTCTGGCCTGCGGGCAATGAATAGGTCGGCGCTCCCATGTACATGAACAACACTTTAACCGGATAGGGGTAAGCATCACCGATTGAAGGTATTATCTCCTCGTAAATGTCGCTGCTCAAAGGATACCAGTTGCGCTTTGCCGGGTAACCCGAAAACAAGGTTGTTTTCTCGTAATCAATTCCGTGGCGGATGGAACTTACCCCAAAACCCCCGGGTTTACCTGGATGAGAAGCCAGTTCAAAGAGTTTACCTTTACCCATAATATCGTACGTGGTTGCCTTGATCATCCCGCCGGCGGCATCAAAATTCCCTAGAAGCATATTCAAGGTCATCCATGCAAGTACGTTATAGAATCCATTCGTATGCTGTGCAGGCCCTCTGTGGATATCCACAGCCGCTCTTTTGCCGTGATTCGTAAGTTCCCGGGATACCGCAATTAAGTCGGCTTCATTCACCCCCGCGATTTCCGCCCATTCCCTAATAGAGTGCTTATGACATTCTTCGAGGAGGATTTGCAGACCACTTTTTACGGCTGTTCCATTTGCCAACTGTGTATTTACGAACAAATCTCCGGTGACAGGAACTTTGTCATCGTTCGGATCTAATGGAACAGGTTGCCCATTGATCATTGTTAGAAAGAATTTCTCTTGATATTCTTTGCCGTCTTTCGTTTTTCTCGTCTCAGGCTGACCAAACCCCGCATCTGCAGCCCTCACAAACTTACCCGGTTTGCCGTCTTTCACTTCAACGAGCCACGTTGCGTTGGTCCAGCTATTTTCTTCGGCTTGAATCGCAGCGGCCTTGTTAGCGCAAGACAAGAACTTTGCATCGTACCTCTTGTTGTCAATGATCCAACGCATCATCCCCAGGGCCAGTGCCGCATCGGTCCCCGGTTTGAGAGGCAGCCATCTCCAAGCCTTGGACGCCAATTTTGAAAACCGAGGATCTGCAACCGCTATTCTGGTTTGTCCATTTACAATGTTGCCGGTCAAACGAATAGCCCTGTTCGGCGGACCGTAATTAGCCTCGAAGAGATTTGCCCCTACGAATAGAACAAATCGACTGTTCTCGGTATCTGCCTGCCAATAGAATTTTTTCCCGTCCGAGAATTTTCCATCAACGTACTGTTCACTTATTGCCTTACAGGTAAAGTACAAAGATCCCTGGCAAACGGTAGTATGGCCGTGAGCATTCACCGTCCCCAAACCGTCCGCAAACCTTTTATAAAGCTCTCCCCTGCCGGCTTTGAGCCTTCCCCATGAACATACGATCTGATTGTTTTTTGGTCCAAGGTCGGGGTGTTCAGGATCAATCAGTTTGTCCAAATGTTCTGAGTACTTGGATTTAAATTCCTCGACGAGAACCTTCTTCTTGTCTTTATCTTTCTCATCCCATATTGCTTTTACATCGTTTCCCATGGCCTTAATAACCTTGGAATCTTTTAAGGCCATCAGCTTAACTAATCCTTCCACTTCTCTATTCTCTTCTCCCGGTACCGAAGAGAACAGCTTTCCACCATCACAAATTTCCCTCACGGCTTGATCGAATGGAATCGTTGTCCATTTGTTTTCCCCCCGTTTCCCTGCCCGTTTGAATACTTTCCTTATCCGATAAGGATCATAGGCCGATTGCATGCCGGCCTGACCTTTCGGACAAATAGATCCGTCCACGGCAGCGGCTACCTCCGGGTGAGTTGCATATGGCAAATGCGGCAAAAGTGTCCACGGATTGTATGGATTTCCGTCTATTTTTGTAATTATGCCGTTTTGAACTTTGCACGTAATACCGCATCCCGTGTTGCACTGGAGGCACGCCGTTTGAATGTGATTTGTCGGTTTGATGAGTTCATAAGGGATGTCGGGTCGCCGGCTGTTCAAGATAGCCTTATTGTCCGTCTGGTTAGCTGCCGAGGCGTGTGAAGCGGGTGCTGCATAGGCTGCTCCCAGGAGAGCCCCGCCAACCAAGAATTCCCTACGACTGCTTGAGTCGCACTCTTTTCTCTTTTTCATGCCGCACCTCGCACATCGTTCTTCGCAAACGCATCACTAAGCCGAATACCGATCCATAGGATGAACAGAGCCAAAGCAGCCATGAAAAATCCCACGAGGTATTCCATAGTAGTGGCGGAGTAACTGTACGTGAGACGAACATCCTGGAAGGCTTTTTCCAATCCGGGAAGCTGACCGATAACCTGGCCGGGAATCAAAATTCCCATTCTCGCCGCAGTGAAACCGAAGATCACGAATATTGAACTTAGGATCCACGCTGATGTAGATCTCGAAATAAGTAAGAGAAATGAAAGTAGTGATCCGATCCCGATATTGAATATCCAGAAAACGTACCAATACGGTCCAAACATGAGAAATTCTAAACTTTGGTCGTGTGAACCTGGATTCCAAAAGGCGATGGAAATCTCCGCGAATTCAAAAATTAGATATGCGGTGATCCCGCCCAGCACGATGTTACGAACATATGTTAAGCCTCGCTCATGGTCCGCAAACCCCTTCTGTGAATCCGATTCCGGTCCGATTACCCCAAATAACAACAAGATACCTGCGCCACCCAGGGCTATTGCTGATGCTAAGAAAAGGACGGACAGAATGGGATTATGCCAATAAGGATTCGTCCTCACTGCCTCAAAAAAAACTCCGCTCTGGCTAGGGAAGAGCACGGATAGAAAGATGCCGAGAACCAGGAGAGGCTTGAGCAGAAGTGATTCAGACCTAAAGCTGAGTGCCCACGCCGTCAAGATCACAATGAGGAAAATGTTGTACATCCATGCGTTGAAGGCCATCATACTCGTGAAGCTCGGTGTTAATAAGACATTGTGCAGCCGCTCCATTCTCCCCAGATCAAAAATGACACCTGAGAAGGCGGCAATTAATGACGCTGCACTGAGAACTATTGTAAGTCGGAGTCTCCTGTTCGAATTTAGACCGGGAACGCCGAACAAATACCCTGCCGCTCCAATCACGAATGCTCCCCCGGAGATACCGACCGCTAAAAAGTAGAGGCCGATCCAGAGTCCCCATGGGACATAAGATCCGTATCCCGTTGCCTCATGCCCATGCATTAGACGTTGGGCCACACCGATTCCGCCCAGCACGGCAAAGACTATCCCCGCGATCCAAACAATTTTGCTTGGCCAAGTGGATGACCGAGTCATGTGTTTACCTCTTTCAGAAAATGTAGAAACATTGGGGTTTATTGCCTAAATGCGGCAGCAAAGTCTGAGGATTGTTTCTGGAAACTACTTCCATGATCAAACTTGATGCGTCATTGGAATCACCGAAGTACGTAGCTCTTCCAATGCAGGTTGTTACGCACATCGGAAGCTGACCTACCTCCAATCGATGCAGACAGAAATGGCATTTTCTGGCATTTCCTATTGGAGACCCGTGCTTACCCCGATCCCAGGATTTTGCGTACTCGTTGCTTGTTTCTTTCTGCCATGGCGTCACTGTTCCATAAACGGGCCGGTCGTCTTTGTTTGTCTCGGCTCCTTGCGCAGCATCGGACGAATAAAATCGCCCAAAATCGCTGGTTCTGGCCCCGTACGGGCATGCATTTAAACAGTAACGACAGCCGATGCATTTGTCGTAATCCACGACTACTACACCATCCGGTCTTTTCCAGGTTGCATTTACCGGGCATACAGGAACGCATGATGGGTTGTCGCACTGCATGCACGGTCGGGGTAGGAACTTAAGATTTACGTTGGGGTATTCGCCGGTTTCCTGAGCAATAACCGGGCGGTAAACGACTCCAGGCGGTAATTTATTCTCTGCAACACACCCGACGGTGCACGCATAACATCCAATGCATTTGCGTAAATCAATCGCCATGATCCAGTGTCGGTTCTCAACAGGCTTGGCCATGGCGGATACCAACTCCCTTTGCATCCGGACATGATCATCTTCGTTTTCACCGGACTTTACGGAACTAAGAACATTCAATTTCCGAATAGATGATTCCCCGGTAGGGTCGTTGGATTTCGAGGGGAGCCGATCTTTGACCACAGCGCCAACCCCTACGGCAGCAGCCGTGCCCACAAAAGCTCCGGAAATGAGAAATCCGCGCCTGTCCATGATTTCGCTAAGTTTCTTCATGGGATCCTCTCAGATTTTTTCTTCATGAGGGACTAGAGCAAAGGTAATGCCATGGCCGAAGTGAGCCTGTGAAGCGGTTCACTGAGGATACGATGGGTAAATATCGGCGGGTGTGTTCAGAATCGGAACATGATTAACGAAGAGATTGTTTTTTGATGTGTATACGAATAGTTAAGCTGTTCGGATTACGGGCACTATGTGACTCGGCACACTTTATTGCAGTGTTTGCTTTTCTATTTTGTACCGTTTCATCTTCGAATACAGGGTTGTCCGTCCTATTCCCAATTTATGCGCGGCTAACTTCTTGTTCCAGGAACATTCGTACAGAACTCTTTCAAGAAGTGCCTTTTCATTCTCTTCGATAAGATGTACATCTCTTACCGCAATGCTGTGACCGGACCCGCCACGTACCGCGGCCGGAAGATCGGACGCCTCAATCCTATTTCCTTTGGCAAGCACAACGGCATGCTCGATGGTATTCTGGAGTTCACGAACATTGCCCGGCCAAGCATAATTAATAAGCAATCTCATGGCTTCAGAACTGAAATCAATTATGGATTTCGCCTGCTCCTCCGAAAATGTCTTGAGAAAGTGTCGGGCAATCGCTGGTATGTCATTGGCTCTTTCACGCAAAGGGGGCATATAAATCGGAATTACATTGAGACGATAATAAAGGTCTTCTCGAAATGATCCATTTTCTACTTCTTTAGCCAAATCCTTGTTTGTAGCGGCGACAATTCGAACATCGACTCGGATAATCTCATTACTCCCCAGCCTTTCAAAGGACTGAGACTGAATTGCCCGTAACAGCTTCAACTGAGCCTGGTGGCCTATTTCTCCTATTTCATCGAGAAAAATCGTCCCGCCGTCGGCTTCCTGAAATCTGCCTGCTCTTTGCCGTACCGCCCCGGTGAAAGCTCCTTTGGTGTGCCCAAAGAGTTCACTCTCCAGAAGCGTGTCGGGATAGGCGGAACAGTTTATGATGATAAAGGGCTTCCCTTTTCTACTACTTTTCTCATGAATTGCCTGTGCAACCAGTTCTTTTCCTGTTCCGCTCTCTCCTTGGATAAGAACAGTGGCATCGGTCACGGCAACATCGTCAATCAGAGCAAAGATTGCGTGCATTTTCGGGTCTTTCCCTATGATGCCGCAGTAGTCTGAAATCGTATTTGTCTTTGACTTGATTTCGTTGATCAATATTTCATGAGCTATTGCTCTTTTCACGGATCCGGCGGCTTGAGAAAGAATCAGTCCCGCTAGTTCCATGTCCTTTAAATTGCATGCACAGTTGACATTGCATCCCGTCATGAGTGCCCCGATTGGTTCGCCTTCAAACCGAAACGGGATCAGCATGAATTTTGAGAAGGCAGCGAGATTTCCCGGGAAAAAAGGTTCTTTAGCAAAGTTTGTCGGAACAAGCCCTTCTGTTTTTTCGAACATCCGCTTGGTTGCTGCATAAGTGTTCGTATCCGTAAAAAACTTTACTGTAGATTCTGAGACATGGAACACGGTTTGCTTTTCGCTGCTCAGTAACACAAACACTAACTTCTTACATGTTAGAATCGATGACAAACGTCTGATAAGAGCAGGTCCAACTTTGTCCAGAGTTTCGAGCGCCCCTATTTCTCGAATAATCTCGCAGAATGTCCTTGTTTGATTGTGACTGCGTTCAAGCTCCTTTGCCTTGAACTCAAGCGTATTGGTAAATTCCTGCAATTTTTCTACCATTTTGTTGAACGAAGCGCTAAGAACCGCAACCTCATCTTTACCAACGACATCCACCGTAACACTGAAATCTCCGGAATTCATCCGCCCGGTTGCTTCCACCAGTGCTGAAATCGGTCTCGTGATTCTGCGAACAAAAATGAGGCTGGCTGCAATGGAGCATACGAGAACGCCCATGGTAATAATGCCGATCATCAGCCATAATCTTCGCATTTCGTTATTGAACTGCTCTTTAGATATCCCCAGACGAAGCTCACCCGCTTTACCCTCAAAAATGGGCCATGCGACATCAATGAATCCCACTCCGGTAGTCGACACAATGTTTTCAACATTTCCGTTCGTTTCGGAGCGAGCCTTGTTTGCATCAATCAACTCTACGGGAATGCCCTTCTGGAAAGTATGAGCAAGTATTTTGCCGTCCTTGGAAACGAACAGATAGGCAATCGACTTGTTGCTCCGGATTTGGTGATCAAGCATTTTCTGTAAAGCAACTCGGTCATTCACGAACACTTTCTCGGTGGATTCGAGAGCAATGGCATGAGCTAAATTCTGAGACTGTTCCACTATTGCTCGATAGAGGTTTTCCCCGAAATACTTCGTTACGATCAAGGCTATGAGACTGCCGCTCAGTAAAACGACCGTGCACACCAGAACAAGAAATTTAAAAGCTAAACTGTTCGTTTTCATTTCGGTCTTACGGGTTTAACCTCATCGTACCATTCTTCCCGGCCTGGAATGAAGCGGTCGATCAGGAGAGATTCAAGAATCTGCTTTCCCTGAGGATCATTGTGCATTTCAAGGAGCACATCACGAACTTTGTTGTCCAGCTCCTGAGGAGTATCTTTAGATGATACAAACGGCGGCATTCCAAAAGGCTCTGATTTCTCGATAATCCGGGTAGGCTTCGTAATCTCCGGCTGACGCTTGTTGTAAAATTCCCAGATTACTCCATCCACGGAAGCACCGTCCACCAAAGCTTTACCTACGGCTAATATGGAATTATCATGGCTGTATGTATAAATGTGATCCTTGAAAAAAGATTCAGGAGTTTCATTCATTGCAGTTAATCTGTTTACCGGAACGAAACGTCCGGTATTTGATTCCGGATCTGTAAAAGCGAAAACCTTTCCGCGCAAGTCTTCCAACTTTTGAAATGTTCCGCCTTCATTCACAATGAGATACGCCTGATAAAAAGGTCTGCCGTTCACCTGGGGAACGGCAACAATCTTCATGCCTTTGGTCTTTCTATCAAGTACATACGGTCCGGAACATATGAAGGCGAAGTCGATTTCGCCGTTCCCCAACAGTTCATTAACCTCCCCGTAGGTTTTCCTTTGTACAAGCTCAACTTTGCGATTAATCTTCCTACCGACAAATTCGAGCAGCTCTTGATAATGAACGAAGGTTTCACGGGGAGAAATCATTGCGGCTATTGCCATTCGTATCGCAGGGTCCTGAGTCTCCCCGGCGGTTGCACGTTGGACATCAAGCGTCTTGTTGAAATCCACCGTCTTTTCGACGGCATCCTGACAAGAGAGCATTAGAAGAAAAGCAATGATTGTGAGCAGATATTTCATGCAGAGTTCTTCAAGCGAAGCTTTTCATACCATTTTACTAGGTTTTGCTGTAGTAGAAAACACAATTCTCTCACCGCATGCAGCCTATGCCCAAATTACTTGACTTGTTTTAATCCTGATAAGAAGATCCGAAAGCTTTGAGCTGATCCGTAAGTAGAACAGTGCAATTCTTGGTTTGGGAAACCGATCAATACGGATTAGATTGCAAGCTCAGATGTCGCATTCATCTTTTTAATTTCGGGGGAATCGCTCTGAAAATCATTACCGACAATCATCGTTTCATGGTTTCCGTTTTGCTCTTGGTCTGCGCTCTCGTCCTTATCACCTTTATCATCTATCCTCCATCATATCGGAATGAGGTCCGTTTAGAGCCGGCAAAACCCATCAGTCACACAAAAGGTTTCGAATTCCAGGCTCAAATTCCCGACGGGATTCTCACATTCAATCCCCTGTCCGACGATCTGGGCCGGGGAATGTCACCGATCCGTTTACTGGAGAACAACCTTCCCATAGGGCCGGCTAACGCATTCCGGGATGAGATTCAGCAATCCGGGATGGGCAAGTACCTCCATTCAAGTGATCAGATATTTTTTTCTTCCTCCGACAATTCTGACCCTCGGACAAATGGAAAACAATATCATTTTGTGCTTTTGACGCCTCCTCCGCCTGCGGTCCATTTCGTATCGGCAATAATCGGCTACTTCGCGGCTATTATCTTGGTGATGGCCATAGTTCGTTTTCTTGGATCGAACCGGTTTACATCCTTTGTAAGCGTAATACTTGTAGTTCTCGTTTCCGTATTGCTTTTGGAAGCCGTGTTCTGGGTAATAACTGAAAATCAACTTGCGAGACACGGCAGCCTTGTCCAAAAGGCATTCTCAAAAGGCATATGCGGGATTGCCACGGAAAACGATTCGAATGAGCCGGGCCTGGCCGCCAACTATGTGCCTCACCATTATCTCAATTATGCTTTGAATCCGGAGAGAGCATACTGCGGAATAAAGCAGTTCAATTCTCTATACAAGATACGTCGGACTGAACCGATAGAATCGGACAAAGGCCATAAATGGAGAGCACTGGTCGTCGGAGGCAGCACCACTTTTTGTGAGGGTATTCGGCAAGAGGAAAACACTTGGCCGCACATACTGGAATCGATCATTCGCAATCATTGCGGACCGGATACCGAGGTAATCAATGGAGGAATAGGTGGGTATACACTTCTAGAGAATTTTATTCATTACGTCGCACTCTTGAGCGATCTCAAGCCTGACTTGGTGCTGTTTTATACAGGGATCAATGATGTGCATCCGCGACTCTTCGGGACAATCATGAACGATTACTCGAATTATCGCGTTCCTTGGCGGCTCACGAATGAGGATTTATGGTACTCGCCTAAATGGTTAAGCTATTCTAAGACTTATCAATACTACTATTTGAACAAAACAGTTTTGCATAACTTGTATCAAGGAATTGGAGGCCAAGTTTCCAAGAAAGGCCCCCAACCCACCGAATGGCGGAAAGCGCTCACCGTAAACGACGGTGGTTTGTATAAAAGCCGGTTGCAGCTATTTATAAAACTGCTCAAATCCCAAGGGATCAAAGTTGCGGTAATACCCCAATACTTCGTACCACGGAATGAACGGGACGGCATTTTCTTTATAGGCGTCGAGGAACACAATCAGATAAATAAAGAGGTTTCAGGCGACAACGGAACACCATTCATGTCCGAACTCTTATCCGAAACTGTGTTGCAATCATCGGACACTTTTGATAGCTGCCACTTCAACGAAGAAGGAAGCCGAAAAATGGCGGCTGCCGTCTATTCCTTCTTGCAGCGTAACAGTCTGTTACCAAACGATTGTTTGAATAAATAATGTAGTGCGATCTAAAGGAGCCGATTGTGGACGGACATAAAACTCTGAATGGGCTGCAGAAAAAAGAGGTTTTTTGCTCTACCTGATTAAGCGGCCGCCTGCTTTGCTGAGGGCTGAGCACACGAATTCGGTATTTTGTCAACGATTGCTAATGGTTGCTCTTGAAGACCTAATGTGACGTCTTGGGTGCGCTTGGTCACGCCATGAGCTGGAATCGATCCTTTCATGCTGCGACTGCAGGCAAAGAAAACGGTAATGCAACCCAGGAAAATAGGCCCGCACAAAAGAATGGCGAGACTCTCAAGTAGTCTGAAAGGTCTGCCGGCCCAAATATAAATCAAAGCGAGCCCGCTCAGTCCTGATCCTATCCAAAAGAGAAGAAACAATCTCATTTGTTCCTCCGATATTTTGCGCGTAATCATTTTAATCCAACAATGATAACTTTGTCAAAAGGAATTTTATGACGATACCACGGCACCACGGTAGGAAAGCTGTTCACCCTGAACCAAACGTCATGAGTCAAGGCCTTGAGAGATCGCCGGAATCAATTCATACAAAAGGATTCGGACCCGACTTAGCAAGAAACCAACATACTCTCCCAAGATGTTCGAACGAATGTTAATGGGGGCTGACGACGATCAGCTTACATGGCGACAGCTTGAGGCTTGTTCCATAGGAAGTGATTTACGCAATTGAGCGTCTGCATAAACTCGGTTTCAT
>CAZTJA010000032.1:3413-28238 GCA_964613745.1 uncultured Syntrophaceae bacterium | reverse complement strand
AGCCTAGCCTCCTGCACTACCCCTACCCGCATACCGGCGGCAACTTCCGACCTGAAAGATGCAGCCCAGCCGTTTACCGGGAAGATGGGACCGATCACGGATTCCAAATAGTTCAATCCGGAATTAACGTTTTGTGCATGAACTAGCGGAGATGAAAAACTGAACAGAAGAACGGTGCAGAACAAGATAATCGTCGTGATACGAGATACTGCTTGCTTTAGTTGAGGAACGGCCGGTTGGAATGACACCGTATCCACATACCACCTTTTTAAATAAAACCATAACTACAAATGCCGCACTTAAGAGCGCGACTGAGAATATGCCATTTCACGGCAATTAAATCACAAAAGGTGCCTTCCAGTCAAGTTGATTCATTTCAGTAGGTTTCAAAGCAAAGTAGTTTGAGTTACATAACTTTCATTACAAAACAAAAACCCCGCCGTGAAAAGCGGGGTTCGTCTTGTTCGCTACATGGATCGAGTCAAAACTACATATAGCCTTTTTCCGCAAGCATGTGTTCAGGAGACACAAGGTGCCTGTTGAACCATGATCGAAGTCTCGGATATTGAAAGGCCACTCCCATGAGTTCCGTAAGGTATAGGATGGGGACGTAATATGATTGGCCCGCTTCTCTTGATATATCGGCCTGCCTTGTATCCAGATTGGCCTGGCACATAGGGCACATGGTCACGAGAGCGTCGGCTTCCAGTGCCTTTGCCATATCGAGCAGCTTCTTTGACAATTTCACAACCATTTCCGTCTTGGTCAAAGCCAAAGAGCCACCGCAGCAATCCACCTTGTAAGGCCAGTTCAGCACTTTTGCGCCCATTGCTTCGAGGACTTTGTCCATTTCCATGGGATTTTCCGGATTGGACGGCTGCACTACTTCTACGGGCCGTACTGCCAAACACCCGTAGTAGGGTACAACTTTAAGGCCTTCAAGACTCTTGACGGTTTTCTCTTTGATGGCCGATATCACTTCCGGTCTGAAAAACATATCGATTCCGGATATTATTTCAATTCCACCCTTAAGCGGAAATTGCTTCTGAAGAGTTTGATCCTGGAGTACTTTTTGTGAAGCAGCCTTCATCCTGACGTGGCAGCCGGCACAAGGAGCTACGACATCTTTGCCGAGCCTTTCAGCGGTAACCAGGTCCTTTGCGGGAAGAGCGGTTTCAAGAAAATGATCGACCATATGAGCGGAAGATGCCCCGCAACAAGTCCAATCGGGCAGTTCCGTTAATTTTATACCCAATCGCGTCGCCGCTGTGCGGAATGACTCGTCAAGTTCCTGAGCGGAACCAGTGAGACTGCATCCCGGATAATAGGTAAATTCCATTGTATCCTCTTGGGAACTGTATTCGTCAGGTTATTTCATCGATGACTGTTTAAAAATGGACTTCACTTCACTCAAATGTGACGCTTTGTGGGGTAAGATGTGCATCTTGCCTTTGCGAAACATTTGCCAGCCAAGTTCCATATCATTGAAGTACGTCTTCGTTTTAAGCTTGTACATACCAACGAGAAATAGTTCGTGGACTCGGCCGAACGTTTTTACCGTCTGCATAAATATCTTATGGAAAGCAGGCACATTCTGGCCCGCTACATTCTGATTGTTCTGAATCATTTGATGACGAATCGGGTCCAAAAGCGCAGGAACGTCAATTCCGTTGGGACAACGTGCTCCGCAGGTGTGACACGTCAGACACAACCATATACTCTTTGAGTTGACGACCTTGTCCACATCTCCGAGAACAGCCAATCTGACGAGCTGATGGGGCATGAGGTCCATTTCGGAGGCCACCGGACATCCGGCGGAACACTTTCCGCATTGATAGCACTGGTTAATTACGGAGAGAAGATCGTCTTTAGGCAGATTCACGCCCATTTTTTACTCCTGTAAGAGTTTTATAGCTCACTTTAGGGCGGAGGAATGCTCCGCCCGATATTTTTTGGTTAGGCTCTCTTCTGTGCCATTGCTTCCGAAACCGCTATGGCTGCGAGATCGGCTGATTTGTCAGGCTCTAAAAGCGCATCGATTTCCTGGAATACCTGATCATCCCTGAAATGCGCAAGGTCGATCGCTCGTCCGGGGCAAACGGATGAACAGATGCCGCAACCCTGACAAAGAGCCGCGACGATTTCAGCCTTGTGAGTTATTTCACTAATGTAGGGTGCTCCATACGGACAGAGTCGAACACAAGTAAGGCACACCGCACATTTTTCCGGATCTACTTTGGAAACTACACCCGGAATGGTCATTTCGTCTTTGCTCAGGAGAATTGATGCCCTTTGGGCTGCCGCCGTCGCCTGTGCAATAGATTCATCAATGGGTTTCGGGTAGTGGGACAACCCCGCCAGGAACACTCCTTCAGTGGTGAAGTCCACCGGTCTCAGTTTCATGTGGGCTTCCACAAAGTACCCGTAAGAGTTAACCGTTACCTTGAAGAGCTGGCCAATTTCCTTATTGGAAGCGGCAGGTTCTATTGCTGCTGCCAGGGTCAACAGATCGGCGTCAATTGTTAGGTCCATATCAAGTACCGGATCTTTAACTTTCACCCTGACCTTGTCGCCGTTTGCTTCAACCAAAGGTTTCTGTTCGGGATTATACCTGACGAAGATCGTACCGGCCTTTCTCGAATCCGCATAGTATTTTTCCAGCAATCCATACGTTCTGAGATCCCGATACAGGATGTATATCTTGCAGTTGGGACTTAGTTCACGGAGTCTTTCGGCCAAACGCACGGAACCTGCACAGCAGATCTTGGAGCAGTAAGGCCGTTCTTCACATCGTGAACCAACGCATTGGATAAATACCGCAGATTTGAGCGATTTCAGTTTCGGATCACCGGCGATGATTCTTTCTTCCAGCGAATGCTGAGTTTCCACTGCCGGATGCTCACCATACAGATACTCGGTCGGTTTAGATTCTATTGCTCCGGTAGCTATGACTGCGGCTCCGAATTCTATTTCTCTCGGGGCTGCACTTGATCCGTTATGCGAAACTATTTTGCCTTTAAAATGGCCAACGTGGCCGGAGAAATCCGTAAATAAGGCACTCTTGTGGACTTCGATTTTTGGATGATTTTCAACTTTTTGGATGATTTCATCCAAAAACGGTTTGATGGGCTCACCATGAATAGTCTTTTCAATGGAGAGAGCATTTCCACCAAGCTGCTCATTCTTTTCAGCAAGGTAAACTTGGAATCCTTGATCCGCCAGGTTCAATGCCGAAGCCATTCCCGATATACCGCCGCCGAGGACAAGTGCCCTATCGACGACTTCCATCTTGCCTTTCTGTAACGGCGACAACAATCTGGCTCTAGCAACCGCCATCCTGGCCAGATCCATGGCTTTCAGAGTGGCGTCTTCTTTATGTGTGGCGTGTACCCATGAACACTGATCACGAATGTTGGTCATCGTGAAAAGGTATGGGTTCAGACCCGCTTTTTCCATGGTCAACTGGAACATGGGTTCGTGAGTTCGGGGGCTGCACGCTGAAACGACAATTCTATTGAGTTTGTTTTCTTCGATAATCTGGAGGAACTGCTCCTGGGTATCCTGGGAACACGTGAACAGTTTTTCGTCTGCAAACACGACATTCGGCAATGTGCGAACATGCTCGACCACTCTGGGGACGTCCACCACATTGGCAATGTTGATACCGCAACGACAAATGAAAACGCCGATTCGAGGCTCCTCGTTGGACACATCCCGTTGAGGCGGAAATTCAATTTTCGTCGTAAGCGTGTTTCTCGCTGCGGACAACAGTCTCGAAGAAGCTCCTGCAGCGGCGGATGCTTCCATTACAGTCTGAGGAATGTCCTTCGGTCCCTGGAACATGCCTGCCGCGAATACTCCCGGTCTGCTTGTCTGAACGGGATCAAAAGAAGTCGTCGAGCAGAATAGAGATTCATTCAAATCCACATCCAGCTTGCGGGCAATTTCTCTGGATTCTTCCGAAGTCTTGAGACCGACGGCAAGCACTACCATTTCGAACTGTTCCGTCTGAAGCTTCTGGTCCTCATCGAGATAGGTAATATTGAGGTTGTTCGTCTTCGGATCTTCTATAACGCGGCTCACCATGGATCTTATGAACCTTACGCCACCTTCGTTCTTGGCTCTTTCGTAGTAGGCGTCGAAGTCCTTACCGTAAGCTCGGATATCCATATAGAAAATGGTGGGCTCAATGTTCGGGTCATGTTCCTTTGCTATTACGGCTTCTTTAATTGAAGCCATACAGCAAATGGAGCTGCAGTGCGGCATACCTTTCTGGGCATCCCTGGAACCTACACATTGAATCCAGGCCACTTTTTTCGGGTGATGGTCATCGGACGGCCTCTTCACTTCACCCGCATTCGGTCCGGAAGCGCTCAGCATACGCTCGAATTCCATGTTCGTCAGCACGTTGGGAGCGGTTCCGTAGGAAAACTCGCCGCGAACACTGTCAGGATTGATCATCTCATAGCCGGTCGAAAGAATTACCGTCCCGACATTCACGTCGAGGTATTCATCAACCATATTGTGGTCTATAGCTTCAGCGGGACATGCCTTCACGCATTCCATACATTCTGAGCATATTCCGCAGTTAAGACATCTGTTGGCTTCCCTGATCGCTTCTTCTTCAGAAAAGGCCAATTCAACTTCCTGAAAACCTTTTCTTTCCTTGGGATGAATTTCAGGATTTTTGGCCCTGGCTTCAGGCTTGAGATCAGGAATAGGCGGATAGACGGGATTTTCGGCAAACTTCATAGGACGGCCTTCGGCCATGTCCTTACCGTCAATATATCTTGTGATTGATTCAGCTACTTCTCTTCCGGCTCCAACCGCTTCTACTACGGTAGCAGGTCCGGTGGCCGCATCGCCGCCGACAAAAATGCCTTCCAGTGAGGACAAGTAAGTAACCGGATTGAATTCGATGGTATTTCGACGAGTACGTCCCAAATCGGCGATACCGGTCCAGAAATCCGGATCGATTACCTGCCCGATTGCGGGAACCACGGTATCGGCTTCAACTATAAACTCGGACCCTTCAATGGGAATGGGTCGGCGTCGACCGGAATCATCGGGAGGACCAAGTTCCATTCTGATGCATTTGATTCCCGTAACTTTTCCGTCTCCCACTACCTCGACCGGGGCAACCAGGTACTGAATTTTTGCGCCTTCATCAATGGCCGCATCGATTTCTTCACCGAAAGCAGGCATTTCCTGGCGGGTTCTGCGGTACAGAATGTCGACTTCCGCCCCGAGCCTTACCAATGTACGGGCGGCATCAATGGCAACGTTTCCACCGCCTATGACAACTGCTTTTCTCACACCCTGAGCAGGTTTTCCTAAGGCTGCGTCTCTCAGAAAGTCAACTCCCTGAATGACCCCCGGCATGTCTTCGCCGGCAACGGCCAGTTTTGCGCCTTTCTGACATCCTACGCCAAGGAATATTGCTTTGTATCCCTGATCCTTAAGGTCTTGAACTGAAAAGTCCTTACCCAGAGCTGAATTGGTTTTTGCTTCAACACCCAAATTCAAAATGACGTCGATTTCCTTCTGGAGCACGTCTCTGGGAAGTCGATATTCGGGTATACCTACTCTGAGCCAGCCGCCAAGCACGGGAGCCGCTTCAAAGATGGTTGTTTTAAAACCTGCAAGGGCTAGATAGTATGCTGCCGACAGACCTGCAGGCCCTGAACCGATTATCGCGACTTTTTCTTCTCGCGGAGTAATTTCCGGGAATCGCAGTTGTGAATAATCAGTCTGGTCGGCTGCAAATCTCTTGAGCTTACAAATGGAAACCGCTTGATCGACTTCAGCTCTTCGACAGGCTTTTTCACAAGGATGGGGACAGACTCTACCGAGGACTCCCGGGAGCGGGAGGTTCCTGTAAATGAGTTCTACGGCTTCCTGGTACTTGCCTTGAGTTATGAGCTGAACGTATCCTTGTACCGTGATATGCGCAGGGCAAGCCGCCACGCAAGGTGCTCGATCCAGCTTGTCGATCACGAATGTTTGAGGAATTGTCTGGGGAAAGAGACGGTAAGTGGCTTTCCTGTTGCTCAGGTCTTCATCGAATTTATTTGGAACCCCTACGGGGCAAACGGTAGCGCAGTCTCCACAAGCTTTACAACGGTCTTTCCGAATGTGGCGTGATTTCTGGCGGATCCTGACTTTAAAGTTGCCTTCCTCCCCCTGTATGTCATCAACCTCACTATACGATAAGAGCTGTATATTGGGATTCTGACCGACGGTTACCAACTTCGGAGAGAAAATACAGGTCGAGCAATCATTGGTGGGGAAAGTCTTATCAAGTTGAGCCATACGGCCGCCAATACCGGTCTGGTTTTCCACCAAATATACTTTGTAACCCGATTCCGCTAGGTCTAATGAGGCCTGCACCCCGGCAATTCCGCCGCCGACCACCAGCGCGGCGCCTACCACGTCCTTCGGTTGGGCCATTGGATTTTCACCTTCCAGAGATAGATTTATGGATTAGCGATGGAGTACTTATTTTTAGCAGTAAAGGCAATGAGTGTCAACACTTGCGGATACTTATCGCATAAGGATCATTCGGCTCCAAATCGCTTTAGGATTTGCACGATTTCATGATGCGCGGATTGCTCCGCCACGTTCAAGGCCGTCAAACCCGAGTCATTTTTATGATTGAATTTTACTCCTCTGTCCAGAATTAAATGGACTGCTTCAAGAAAGCCAATCCGAGCTGCTGAAATAAGTGGCGTGTTCCCTGCCACATCACATAAATTGGGATCGGCTCCCGAGTCCAAGAGATACTTAATCAATTCAAGTCCAACGGATCTGTCCCATTGAACTCCTTTCTTTCCTTGACTCATTTTCCCCGGCAAATAGTTTTCGGATTTGCCAAGTACCGCCCACATCAAAGGAGTCCTACCCTTTTCATCGGATGCATTGATTCTAGCCCCATCATTTATGAGAAGCTTCGCCGATTTAAGTCTTTGCTCGGCACACGCAATCATTAAAGCCGTTCTGCCGTATTCTTCCTCAGAATCCGGATCGGCCCCATGGTTGAGCAACATTTCGACTATTTTATCAAATCCTTTCATCACGGCCATCATGAGTGCCGTGTACCCGTCTTCATCCCCGAATCTCGGATTACCGCCATGACCCAGGATGACCCGCACTGATTCAGGATCTCCGCTGAGGACAGCCCGCATTAGTGCCGTGCGGTCGCGATCATCGGCGGGATTCATATCCACCTTCAGCTCCGCTAAGAGCTTAATACACTCATAGTACCCGCCCCGAGCTGCTTTCATCAGGGCAGTTGCTCCATAGTGATCCGTCACGTTGGGGTCCGCTCCGGATTCAAGAAGCATCCGCACCGTTAGACAATGCCCCATTGAGCAGGCCCACATAAGAGGCGTCCAGCCGTTGTAATCTCTTTCGTTAACAGGTACGCCGTTCTTAAGCAGAACATTTACTACGGAATCGCGCCCTTCTCTGGCAGCTAAAATGAGAGCATCCCAACCGTTTTTTTCCTTTACATTGACGTCGGCTCCCAAGTCGCAAAGGTACTCTACTATGTCACCATGTCCTTCCACTGCAGCTTTCAGCAATGGAGTGTAACCCTGGTTGTCCTGGGCGTTTATGTCCGCTCCAAGCTCGACAAGGAGCTTCATCGTTAATGCTTTGCCTTCTCCGCAGGCACTTATGAGCGGGGTACTGAGATCTTCACTGCGCCAATCAATTTCGGCACCTTGATCGATCAGCATTCGGGCGATCGCGTAGGATTCATCATCCGACGAACACCACCCGGAGGCGACGGTCAATGCCGTACCACGTCCATAATGATTCACGGCATTCACTTCGGCACCCTCGCTGAGCAGAAACTTTACGACAGACGAATTACCCAATTCGCAGGCGGTCATTAACGGGGTGAGGCCGTGTGAATTTGGCGCATTGACATCCGCCCCGAAGTGCACGAGCAGCTTCAGCGAATCCAGATCGCCTTTTTCGCAAGCGGCTGATATAAGCAAATCCCTGTTTTCCGCCACATAGTCGGCGCTGATATCGGTATCGCCATTCCATTCAAGTTGATCTCTGTAATCGCTATTCAGCGTTCTAAGAAGTCGATCTAATTTTATCGAACAATTTGGGCATAGTTTTCCATCAAAGGTGAGGTCGCTACCGCATTCCTTGCAAAGTGGCATATCAGCCCTCGAAGTTCACGATTTCAGTTACAGTCCGAGTTGGTCGCTTATCCCGCTCATGGCATTAATGCTTATTGCTATAAAGTCATCCAATGGAATGTCTATTTGCTCACAAAGGAGAATATGATCGCGATTGACTGATCGAGCGAATTCTTTGGCTTTCATTCGTTTTTTTATGGATTTTGTCTTGAGTACGGAAACTTTCTTTTCAGGATTGACGAGTGCAGCCGCGGTAATCATTCCGGTTATGGTTTCAGCGGCGGTCAGTGCAAAATGGACTGGAAGCGAGCGTTCCAGTCTGAGATTTTCAGCATTATGATATTTTATGGCTTCCGTTATGTATTCGTTTACTCCACGGTTCTTTAGGATTTTTTCGGTCACTAAAGTGTGGGACTCCATTGAGTCTCTCGTTTCATTATAATCGAGATCGTGGAGCAGACCGATCAAACCCCAAATTTCAGGATCCTCCCCGAATCTCGGCGCCAAATCCCGCATTATGGCTTCAGCGGCAAGACAATGATTCTTCATGTTCTCGGTGTCCAGATATGATTCTATTAAGCTTAGCGCTTCTTTTCTGGAAATTCCCGCGGAACCGCTAAAACCCACCTTAAGACCTCACGGAATAATTTAGAATAATTATATCTTTATCATGCGGTCAAATCACGAACAAGGTAAAACGCGAGTCGTTGACATGCATGTCTTCAATCATTATGTTAAAGTCGAGTATTCTCCTGTATCCCAGATTCCGTTGTCGCACTAGAGGTCAGTTATGAGAACAATCAATATGGATCATGTGGCAGCTTCTCCAATTCTCCCGGAGGTAGTTGAAGCCATGATGCCGTTTCTAACGGAAAAATACGGCAATCCATCCAGTATGCACAGCCTGGGAGAAGAAGTTACCGAAGCGATCGATGAAGCCCGCGGCAACGTTGCACAACTTATAGGCGCTCGTGAACAGGAAATCGTATTCACTTCAGGTGGTACGGAATCAAATAACTGGGCATTAAAAGGCGTTGTTCAGGCAAACAGATCACGGGGAAATCACCTCATTACTTCTTCAGTAGAACATTTTTCCATAATGCATGCAATAAAGGCATTGGAAAAACAAGGCATCGAAGTAACGCGCCTTCCCGTAGATAAATACGGCATTGTAGATCCCGAAGATGTAGAAAGAGCCATCACTCCGCAGACCGTTCTCATTTCCGTAATGCATGCAAATAATGAAATCGGAAGCATACAACCTATTGCCGAGATCGGAAGAATAGCTCGGAAGAATAGGATTCCTTTCCATACGGACGCTGTGGCTACGGCCGGGGTCATACCCGTCAACGTTGATGAAATGAAGGTAGATTTGCTGTCTGTGGCTTCCAACCCGTTTTACGGACCACAGGGAGTGGGAGCCCTGTACATCCGAAAGGGCGTAAAGATTTCTCCTCTCCTGGATGGCGGTATTCAGGAAGGCGGTTTTCGAGCCGGCACGGAGAACGTTATCGGAATAGTCGGCATGGGTAAGGCTGCTGAAATCGCTGTTCGCGACATGGAAGCACGTATCGCCCACTTAGTCCCTCTACGAGATTCGCTTATTCGTGAGTTGCCCAAGACCATTGATGAAGTCTTCGTCGTAGGACACCCGACAAACCGTTTGCCCGGAAACGTAAGCATTCTCGTGCGCTACGTTGAGGGAGAATCAATGCTCCTGTTCCTAGACATGGAAGGAGTCAAAATCGCCAGCGGGTCTGCTTGTATATCCAGATCCCTCAAGGTGTCTCATGTTATGTTGGCCATGGGTATCGATGCCGGTAATGCTCAGGGATCTTTATTGTTCACTCTCGGCCGAGATAACACTGAACAAGATGTACAGGATGTGATACAAATTTTACCGCCTATCGTTCAAAAACTTAGGGACATGTCTCCCTTGTACAAGAAAACAGGTAAGCTCAAAACCGCCGTTTAGGTTGGAAAGAAATACTGAAGCCGCCAGGGGGTAGTTTTTATGTATAGCGATGTAGTCATGGACCATTTCAAGAATCCCCGCAATGTGGGTGAAATCGAAGATGCCGATGGAGTCGGGGAAGTAGGAAATCCCGCTTGCGGTGACATCATGGCTTTTTATATCAAGGTTAAGAACGACCGTTTAGAAGATGTTAAATTTAAGACTTTCGGTTGCGGTGCAGCAATTGCGGTTTCCAGTATGGTCAGTGAAATGGCCATGGGAAAAACCTTGGAAGAAGCACTTCAGATCAGCAATAAATCCGTTATCGAGGCGTTGGATGGACTCCCGAAGAAGAAGCACCACTGTTCGAATCTCGGTGCGGATGCCCTGCATAGAGCAATCGAAGATTACTATGCCAAACAAAAGGGATCACAAGGAGAAAAGCACCAGGACGGACCTGAAGTATGTTCATGTCCCGTATGTGACGTGAACGACCCCGAGGAAGCTCCCTTTTGCTCATCCGTATGTGAACGAACGCATAAATAAATTTCACTCAGACGGGAGCCTTTGACTACCAGAGGCTCTTGTCCTTGCAATTGCAACCCGGCCCGATCTCTTCAATTGATTCAATCCGAATTAACCTCCGATCAACATTCAAAAATGTAATTCGTAAGTACACGATGGAGTCATCGCACTCTCTTTGAGAGTTCATGAAATATGAAAGGAACAGGAGCGTATGGCCACTGAAACGGAACTGCGTAGTTTTGGAAAAATCATATGTGCCGTTGCAGCAGGGGAAACTCTAACTCGATCCGAAACGGCGGAGGCGTATAGACAAGTCATACTGAATGAACAGCCGGAACTTCAGCAAGGGGCATTTCTCATGGCACACATTGCCAGGGGTCCCACAACTGAAGAGCTTTCCGGTGCCTGGGATGCACTTCACAAGTATGACACCGCAAAAATCAACACGAAAAGAACAGGGCCGGTCTGTGACATAGTAGGCACCGGCTCGGATTCTCTGAAAACGATCAATGTTTCTACTCCGGCTTCTTTGATTGCAGCGGCCTGCGGGTTACCTGTAGCCAAGAAGGGAGCTCGCCTTGTAACTGGGGTTTCCGGAGCTTCCGACATCTTGGAAATTCTGGGAGTGGATCTGAATGCCCCACTTTCTTGCGCAGAAAAATGCCTTGAGGATCACGGCATCTGTTATCTTCCCGGGGAGGCTTTTCTAAAATCCGGATGGGCAAGGCTCATCATGTCAATGCGGTTCACGTCTGCATTCAACATCATCGGTCCGCTGACGAGACCATGTGAGCAGAACAACTTCATTGTTATTGGTGCTTACTCTCCTCATGTGTGTGATCAATTGATTGATGTTCTCAAAGAAATTGGAATGGTTGGAGCTGTTTCACCGTACGGTATGGTGGATGGACTCGATCAGTCGAAGGGAATGGATGAGTACTCCCCTTCGGGAAAAACCCGCGTCGTGCAGCTCAAAGACGGAAAGATCGAAACGTATGAGGTTTCACCGGAAGATTTCGGAATCAAGCCCCTGGATTTTGATCTCGTGGCGAGCAAGACCACTGCTCACGGGAATGCCCGAGCTATTCTCGATTGTCTGAGCGGGCAATATGACACTCCGATTGCTGATTTCTTCTGTATGAATGCTTCAGCTGCACTATACATTTCGGGTATGGTCGATAATTACAAAGCGGGCATGGAAATGGCTAAGCAGGCCCTTGCAACCGGACGAGCTTTAGAGAAACTGTCTAAATTGCAGGAGTATCAAGGCGGAGCATGCTCGGGTATGAAATAGAATCTCGTTGAAACGACAAAATGCGGACCGAATTGATCGATCCGCATTCAGATAACCCCTCCCAACGAATTCGGAGTCCCCTCTCAAGATCCCCATCTGCCGAATCCGTCCCTTATACCTTCTTGTCTAAGATGCTCTGAATTAGAGAGCACGTGCCGAATGTGATTTCTTCTTGTTCACCTTCTTGTAGCTCTTGGTCTTCGTATAGCCGGATTTCTTTTTCAACTTAGAGCTGCTGAACTTTGAACTTTTGTTCTTGTAAGAAGCCGACTTCACTTTCTGGCTCTTCTGTTTTGTGTTGATCCCCGAATCGGATGTCTTCTTGTAGGCAGTTTTGAGAATCGCCGCCAATCCTTCACTGGGACCTTTCTTCGGCTCCTTCAATTTGTGTTGTGGGCTGTCCGATGATCCGGCAAATGTGTTGCCGGGTAAGGACACGAGCGCACAAAACGCGAGAAGCAGTACGAGAACGATAAATCTCGACATCTTTGGGACTCCATGTAATGAGTGTTTTCAGGTAATTATATCAAAATGACCGGAATTAATCAAAACATAAATGAGGTATTACTTGCACAATAGCCCTACTCCTTGCACTCCGGGCAGAGAAAGAGCAATCGCTATTACAATAATAACAACGACGGACAACACTACCAGTACGTCGGGAACCACTGAAAAGACTGCTTCGCCCTTATTTATATGCCTTCTCATACTTAAGAAACGCAGTCCGGAAAACAAAATTGCAACTCCTGCCAAGAAGAAAGAAAATAAGCTCAGGTAAATGATATGCCCGCTTCCGTGAATGGACTGGTCTGAAATGGAGGTGAGCGGCAAGATGTGTTTTAAAAACAAATCAAAACGCTCGATGACGAATCCGAATGCAAGAAGAGAAATGCTCGTTCTGGCCCAGGCGAGAAATGTTCTCTCGTTGGCCATGTGACTACGCTGCCACGCCAGGAAAACCCGATCATCGGACATTAAGTCCGGTGGTTTTGATACTATCTTCTTTGTTTCGGCTCTAGAAGCGCACATGAGAATCTCCGCTCTTTTCAGCCAATCGTACCGCATCGAGACCATCCGGTTTTACTCTTAGGCTTCTATCGTCTCCAAATTGTTCCATATCGTCAATAAGGTCGATGGTTCAAAGATCTCGCCGCTCTTGATTACGCGCATCGTCTATTTGATAGATGGTAGTGATTTCATGTATATGTGCCTGTTTATTAATTCTATAGCTAATACTATTTCTAGGTTTTTATTATAAATAGCCATATATATTCATTTAATGCTTGACATTTATTTTTTTCGGACTAATCTCGCACTCGCAACACATTAGAACCCTGAGGGAGGGTGTTATGTTAGAAAAATTGCGCAAGTACTTTTTACCTTGGCCTATTTTGCTGGCATTATGTCTCGCGCCCGCAATTGTGCACGCCGAGGTGGGGACCGCGCCTTACGACCCTTGTGTGGGCGCAGGTCTTGATTGCGGACCAACCATCAAACCAATTGTTAAGGTGAAACCCGGGCCCGTTACCGTGCCCCCTGCCGTCACGGGTTCACCTTTAAAAGTTAAATCAAATGCTTTGTCCGGTGATGCAATTTCCGGGTACAACCCCGTAAATTGGTGGAGTGATTGCTGTCTCCCTGTACCTACAAAGGGCCAGTTTTGGATGGGACCCAAGATTACTTGGGCGAGAATTGACGGAGAGGCTCGAAGAGGACTTGACCTGGGCACAAACGTTCAGTCTTCAATCGTCGACTTTGATGATCACCTTGGTCTCAGTAGGTCGGGACACACAATGTGGTCCATTGAAGCCATGTATCAATTACGTCCGAGGTGGGGAATACGGTATTCTTTTACCCCGCTTTCAGTGAGCGCTACCACTTTTCCGAAATCAGCCTTTTCATTTGCGGGCCAGACCTTCGCTTCCGGAACCCAGATTCAGTCAAGATGGGATCGCGCGGAACATAGAGCCGGTTTGGTGTTCAACATCAACCGGACTACGGGAAGTCAGACCAATTTGTTTGCAGACTGGTTGAATGTCTCGGATAGGCTTTCAGTAAGTTCGGCCGGCCTGACCGCTCCGGCAAAATGGGACGACACCAAAAATCTTGCGATGCTCGGCCTGGAGTTCGACAAGTGTTTGAGGAACTATCAAGGAAATACGTTGGCAATCAGCGGCAAAGGTGGAATAGCCTTTCTAAGCGACACAATCGGCTACGAAGCGGAAGCGGCTTTGAGCTATCTCATACCGATCAGGACAGGACGTTTCGGATTTGTGAAAGGTGGCTATCATTATGCCTCCTTCAAGAAGGACAAAGGAAACGAAATGCTGAGGACCACCGTAGATGGACCTTTTCTTCAAATGGGATTTCTTTTCTAACTCTCGGTTTGCCGGTGAAAGACTCTCTTAATCCCCCAATTGCCTTATAGCTCGACCGGGAAGGGAATTCTTGCAGCCGAAACCGGTCGGGGTTGTTCGATACAAGTTGTTTGTAAAAAAAAGGGGAACGCTAAGTTCCCCTTCAACCCCCCTTGAAAAAACCAACCGAAATCAAAAGAATCTATTCCATGCCTCTCGTTAAAGCATACCGAACACCAGGAGGAGCAACAAAATTATCAAAACCAAACCGAGACCTCCGCTCGGATAATATCCCCAACCGCGACTATAAGGCCAAGCCGGCAGCGCTCCTATAAGCGCTATAACAAGAATTATCAGTAATATCGTACCAAGCATCCTTTTTCTCCTTCATATAAGCGGCCTCAGTGTTATTTCCGCTTCAAAGGCGAACCGGAGACTATGGACACCTACATCGACGGAACCAGGCCTGTAAGGAAGCTCCGATCCGCCATTATCGTCGATTTCAGTGTGAACACACACTTTGTTGATCTTTGAAGCATGTTCCATGCCAAATTAATAATTGAACCTTTGTTGTTTAATATTAAATAGTTAAATTTTCAAGGCGATCTTGACATTTTCCGCCCGGGGGACGAATATTCGCACTCAGGGCGTAAAAAGCCCGGTTTTCCAATATAATCTTATATTCAGTACTTAGAATTTCGGGGATTGGGCGCGAAACACCCACTGCTCATGGGTTGGGCGTACGTTCGCATATTTGTCGAATTTGATCCGTATCTTCTTGTGATACCGTGCTCCGTGAGACCTGCCAAATTGCTGATTTCGATTCTCACAAATCACTCCCCGATTCATTGTCTAGCCCATTCAAACCTGATATCGTGTAACCACTTTTTAAACGGCAAATTAGCTTAAGGGAGGCCATTGGTATGACATCTCCGAAGGAATCATGCGTAAAGCCGGCGAAGGGGCCTATTCTGGCCGATGTCACTTCTGATTCAACCGATCAATTCGTGCAGCAAACAAAGGGAGAGGTGAAAATGATTGCCAGAGTGGGTAAACCCGCACCTGATTTCGAAGCATCAGCTTATACCGGTAACGGATTCAGCAACATCAGACTTTCCGATCATAAAGGAAAATGGGTGGTTTTGTGCTTTTACCCAGGTGATTTCACGTTTGTTTGACCGACCGAAATTGCGACAGTTGCCGCAAAATATAATGAACTCTCAAGTTTAGGTGTACAGGTATTCTCAATCAGTATGGACAGTCGGTTTACGCACAAAATCTGGCAAGAGGAAGAACTGTCCAAGATGGTACCAAACGGCGTGCCCTTTGCCATGCTTTCGGACGCTGGAGGCGAGATCGGCAAAGTGTATGGGGTCTACGACGAAGATTCCGGAGTAGACATACGCGGTCGCTTTCTCATTGATCCCGATGGAATTATTCAGGCTATGGAAGTCATGACCCCACCTGTAGGAAGAAATTTCGAGGAGCTGGTCCGGCAAATTAAAGCATTTCAGCATGTCCGCAATAGCGATGGAACCGAAGCCACACCCGCGGAGTGGAAACCAGGCGAGCCTACCTTAAAACCACGACCTGAACTGGTAGGCAAGGTCTGGAAAGAATGGAAACCTAAGTCATAGTTAGTAGAGAAGCTCGGGTTAGTACCGATCATGGGAGAACACGGATCCCTCTGATTCGGGTTCTCCCGGAGAAAGAATGTAGTTGTTCAAGAACCTATGAATTGATCCTTCAACCAACCATCATCTTTAATCAACGTGAATAATTACCGCAAAACTATTGAAGACCGCCCATGCGTTATCTCCGATTTTTAACTTGAGACGTCTTGCGCTCTCCACGGTCATGAGAGAACACAATGTGGTCCCGTTCGGCAATTCCAAAATTATTTCGCTGGTTAGTTTGCCTCGTTTGATCGACGTAATAGTTCCGTAAAATATGTTTTCGGCGGAACTGTTTGGTTTTAGCAAAGCCTTCTCAAGAATGACCCAGGGGGCTTTTACTTCCGCTGTGACTAAAGATCCGACCTTAAGACCTAATCTACGCAAACTGGTGTTGGTAATAACCGTGGAAATTGAATCCCCGGAATGACTTGTCAGCTTAACTTCGGCTTGTATATCACCTTTTGTGATGCAGCTAATCTTACCGAAAAAACTGTTTCGAGCACTGGTTTTCCTGGAACTTTCCTTCTCCATGTAGTGATTTGCAACATGATCCATGTCCTCCCTTGATAACTGAACGAAAGCAGCGGTCAGATTAGGCGAAGAATGCCCCAAAATGCGCTGAACGACCGGCATCGGCACATTGTTCTGCAGCAACTCAACGGCTCGGGCTTTACGAATCGCATTCGGCGATGCCGGCTCCCGTGAAAATCCGCATGCTTCAGCTCTAGCATAAAATTTACGACGAACATGACCTTCGTCCACTCTCAAGCTCCGGACGGATGCGATGCTTGAATCCGCCATTCCGAATTCGATCACCATTTGGAGCAACTCGTTTGAGATGCGAACTTCCCGACGTAGTTCGTCATCCCCTGTTCGGTCTTTTCCGAAGACTAGCGAACTGCTCTCGGCAAGTACATCCGAGTTCAAGTCGAGATCAAGCACTTCATTGAGCTTGGCCGCCGTATATCTAATTATGAGGAATATGAGAAGGACGCGCTGTCTGGAGAGCTTCGTGTCGTGCCTATTTGACGACGCAGCCCATCTTCGGAATTCATCTTCGAGTCGAGTCAACTGGGTCGAATCCAGGCAGGCCTTACTGGTGGGAGGTTCGTAGATTCGAGCCGGATTCGGGAGGCTGTTTGGGAATGGTCGGCCTCTTCTGCTATTGGGGAAACGACTCATCCAAGGTCTCCTATGTCCATCGCAGGGATATTGGGATGGCTATGGAAGTCTCAGAAAATGCTTGACAATGCCCGTAATCAAATCCTAGTATACTAACACGAGTTTACACAAAACCGTGCCATATGTCACGCATCTTTTATGCCGGAGGTACAGCATGATTCCACGCAACATCCTCCTGTGTACGGATTTTTCCCCCAATAGTGAACCTGCTCGACAAATTGCCGTCGATTATGCCGGCGCGTTCGGTGCTGATCTGATCATACTGCATGTGATTGATTGGAGCACTTTCCCTTTGTACATCGATTGGGCCCCGGATGAATTGGACCGCATACTTCAGCGGTCCCGAGAAGCAGCTCAAATTCGATTGAAAAGCATTGCGGAAGAAGCATCCACGAGGGTCAAGAATGTCAGATTTGAATGCAGAGTGGGCCTCGCCGCGAATTGCATTTCGGATACTGCAGGAGATGAGTCCGCAGATTTAATCGTCCTCGGGACGCACGGCAGATCAGGTTTGAAGCAGCTCGTTATGGGAAGTGTGGCTAGAAGTCTTCTCAAAGTAACCAAAAAGCCGGTGCTGATAATTCAGGGTCCTTCAGACGAAGGAGACGATGCCCTTAACCGTCGCGAATTCCCCCTCCCCTAATATCTGTACAGGAGGCTCTCATGCTGTTTCCGGTTTCAAATGTGGAGACCGCAATTTGGATTCCACCTTTGGTCGGTCTAACCATATCGTTTTTCACGTCCATGGGTGGAATATCAGGCGCATTCCTTATACTTCCCTTTCAGATGAGTTTTCTTGGTTTTACTTCTCCTGCGGTGACCCCGACCAACTTGGTTTACAACATCGTCGGAATACCCAGTGCGGTTTATCGCTACTTCAAAGAAGGCCGGATGAATTGGCCGTTGGCTTGGAATATCATTGTGGGAACCGTTCCGGGTCTACTCCTCGGATTATTCATTCGGGTCTGGTATCTGCCGGATCCAAGGGCTTTCAAATTGTTTGTCGGCTGTGTTCTCTTCTACATCGGCGGCCGAATGCTCTATCAAGTATTCATTGACCGCAACAAGAAACCGAACGGGCAATCGGCGGAGGCCAAAATGCGGCAGCAGGCTATACGACCTTCGCCCAATGCTGAATCACCGGATCAGCCGGTAATCAGGACCATTCGTTGGACTCTTACTTGCACTGAATATGAATTTTTTGGAGAGAGATTCAAATTCCACACGACAGGATTATTCTTATTAGCTTTGGTTGTAGGTTTGATCGGCGGTGTTTATGGAATCGGAGGAGGAGCGATTATTGCTCCGTTCATCGTCTCATTTTTCGGTCTGCCGATTCATACAATAGCAGGGGCAACCCTTATGGGCACTTGCGTCAGTTCCGTAGGCGGCGTGATTTTTTATGAGTTGTTCGGCCCATTAGTGGCATTACCGGGACAGTCCGTAAGGCCTGATTGGTTATTGGGATTTTTGTTTGGAATAGGTGGATTCATCGGCATGTATTTAGGGGCTCGGACGCAAAAATACGTCCCGAGCAAGATTATCCGACCGGTCTTGGCTTTGCTCATAGCCGGCTTAGGTCTGAGATATATAGTTGGCTACTTTTTGATTTAGAGTGTTTTCTTTGGGTCGGTGAAACCGGTCTGAAACGGAAGATTAAAACACTTACACAGTTTGCATTATCTTTGCTGCGGCCTGTAAGAACTCTCGATTATGGAAATGACGTACTGCTTTGCTTGCTCTAAAGGTAAACCGGATTTCATCAAACAAGTCAAAAACTGTTTTGCCGTCATTTGCATTTCAATTTCCGATTGTGCTCTGGCAATCAGTCCCGGAAAAATGGAGCAATCCACTCTTTCCTGATTCTGCGGAGAGGGTGGAGGGGATTGATTCCTGTAATTTCCCGTCTGAGCGGGGTTTCGCGAAGGTGTTGGGGCCGAGGGTTGACCCATGCGACCCTGCGGTGGATTTTCGCGATATTGCGGGGTCGCAGACCCATCCTGCCGCCCCTGAACTGAGGGCCTGTGGGATCTGGCCGGAGAAGAGTCTTCTTCGGGAGCCTCAGGGATAAAGGGTTTTATAGATCGAAACGCATCACTTTTATTGGATTTAGGACCAGCCGTATCTTCGTTTTGCGGGAGTTCTGCGGGTTGAGATCCTTGAGGCAACAAATTTCCTTTGAGATCGAATTCCGGGGCTTGGGGTACCGCATATGGAAAATCCTGAGCTATCAGTAAACCACCATCAGTAATCAATACGCAAAAAACGAACACTGAATATAAAACAAGTCTCCCGGCCATTCCTCTCTCCTACCAAATTCCGGGAAACACTATCATAGTCCGTCATGGAAAACCATCGTAATTTCCCTTGATCATTCGAGTAAGATCGGCGTATCCGCGAAAGTTTGCAATTCAAATCTTTTATGATATGGTCCTGAAACTTGGCCGAGGTAATTGGTCTAAGAGCTCATCTAATATTACAACTTCTCGGATGTAGTATAATTGTTAGGAGACGCATGGATGAAAGTTTGTCTACACCTCTGTTGCCTGTTGATCATAACTACACATTCATATGCCGTCGGAATAGAAGATCATATTCTGACCGGTTATGGATTACTTGTCGATAAACTTGAAACAAATGGAATAAAAAGGCCTTTTGCGGAGGATGTGGCAAAATTTGCTCTCATTCGGCAAATCGTCGAAGACGGAGCGGACAGGTCGCATTGTCGAAGCATAGTAGGAATGTCCTTGTGCGAACCTCATTCGGCCGTGCTGCAAAGTTTAGGGCTCAAATTGGGCAAAGTGGGAGCGGAGGATATTAGACTCGGTACTGTTCGGACCGCCGACTCTGCTTATTACGAATTGAAAGGTCCCCGGGCGAATTTGTGCTCGGCGGCGGCCATTGCGCTTCTTTGGGACAAATATGTGAATGAACTCCATGTGCGCAGGTTCAATGAAGACGAACGAGAAGCCTGGAACGTCAGCAAGGAAATCTCGGATCGCATTTCTCATTCCCAGGCTGCTTTAGGAGACTTTCACTTTTACCGAGAGCTGAAGCCCTTACGAACCAAGGTTTTGTCCAAGGTAAATTCTATTTATAGTTCAACTGCGGCCGCCACCATCAACAATATGGTCATGGGTTTTGAACATCTGTTTCAATGCAGGAAACAATGATCAGGTCTCAAATGTAACGATATGCTTGAGACTCTTGCCTGCCAAAATTGATTGAAATGATTCCGCAACAAAGTTGGGAGTGATGATTTTTTCTACCAACCGTGTGGCTTCGCAGGCATGCTTTTCCAAGAGTTCAACAGCCGACTCCATGTTGCGTTTGGTACAGCCGTAAGCTCCTGTGACACTTAGCTGCCGATAGTGTATTTCGTTGATCCAATCGCTCGGAAACTTCTGTTTACCGGTTAACCCGCTGAAGATGCAAAACGAACCGCCCGGTCGAAGAAGATTTATACCCTGCAACAGAGTTTGCGGATCAGGAGCCGCATTGAGAGCCGCATCGAACACTTTATTTCGCGGGTGGCAATCCGCTTGTATCCCTGTCTCCAAAAGAAACTTCTTTGATTGATTGATCCGCTTTTCGTTAATATCCACGATAAACGGTTTTATTCCCCGGGTCGACGCTGCAAGCGCAGCCAACAGCCCCACCGGACCCGCTCCGAATATGAGCAACTCCTGTCCGGGCTTAAGTCTCAGCTGTTCAATCGCATTAATCCCGCAGCCAAGTGGCTCCGCCAGACAGATGAGTTCAGGAAGTATTTTCGTGCTCGTGTGTATAAGTGATCTTTTGGAAACCCATATTTTTTCCGCGAGCCCGCCGTCAACATGAAATCCCAATACCTTCATGGATGAGCACAAATTCTCTTTGTCGTCTCGGCAAGAGGCGCATGTGCCGCAAGCATTACCCGGCCATACAGCAAAATACTCATTCGTCACGGGATCACAGGCACATATTTCATGGCCTAATATTCTAGGAAGAACAAGATCTCGGTGTCCTGCCGACCACATTTTTGCGTCGGTTCGACACAGTGCACAAAAATGCACATCAAGAAGGATGCTGTCTTCTGAAGCGGCAGGCTCGGAAACATCCTCCAGGCGAATGTCTCCAATGTGTCGGAGTCGTAATGCTTTCAATTTGTAGGCTGTTCAAAAGGTGAGTGAAACAGGGGATGCCCTTTAGACGTCCCCTGACCATACCGGTTTACTTGGTTTTGGGAGCGCTCTTGGGCTTTGCGGATTTCGCTCTGGGGGCTGCAGTACTCGCAGGAGCATAGCCGTAACCATACCCGTAGCCATATCCGTAGCCTGAATATCCATAGGACGGAGCTGAGTAACCACCGCCGAATCCTCCTGACCAGGAGGGGAAACATCCGGCTCAACCGGCCACAGCAGGGGTAGGCGTAGTTACGGCGGCGAATACGAGCAGAAGCGCAGCAATCATGGTTAATTTTATCAACCGCATTCTTTCCTCCTTTCACATGAGTGAATACGAACTTTAATTTGTAACCTAACATCAGAAGCATGTCACGCTTTTTGTGACAAACCGGCCATGACCGCAAGAAACAAGGCTTACTGAAAAGTTGTTCAAAGCAGATTTCAAAAGGGCATTCATCGGAAACGGGCACGGTGAATTGGCCCGTTCGGGGCTTTACAAGGGCGTTCCCAAATTGTGAAGATTAGAAACATGTCTTTCCGTATCAAGGATGTAGACCCTTTGCACTCTCTTCATATCCTCATAAATCAACAAACACAATCGGGCGTTATTTCATTCCGGAGCTCAGTAAATAGTTGTATACTCTACTCCACCTATTTTCGAGAAGTAATCATGTCGGATACATTTCAGCTCACAGGTTATTTTCCGGGAGTAATCGGCGAAGTGGTGCGGCTTCATGCCCAGTACTACAGCCATTACTGGGGGTTTGACGTTAGTTTCGAAATTCAGGTCGCCTCGGAATCAGCAAAATTCTTCGAAGAGTTTAATGCCGACCGCGATGGATTTTGGGCTGTGATACGAGACCAAAGGTTTGTGGGTTCAATAGCTGTTGACGGTAAACCAGACGAGGGTGCTAGGATTAGATGGTTCATACTGGAGCCTGATTACCAGGGACAAGGTCTGGGTGGTCTGCTCATTGATTCTGCTCTAAAATTTTGTAGGGAAAGAAATCTGAATACGATTTTTCTTTGGACTTTTAAAGGTCTCGATTCTGCGGCGCAACTCTATACCAGCAGAGGTTTTAAACTTGAAATCGAACATGAAGTAGCCCAATGGGGAAGTCTCATAATTGAGCAAAAATACGTTCTAGACATTTCGTGATACCCGCCTACCCGATTCGACTGGAACTCAACATTGTATTTGACAATTGACCTTTTGAGGTTTACCTTCGCAAAAAATCACCTTGCTTATGTTTATACCTGTCTTGTCTAAGTAGTCTGCTCATCATTAGCTTGTAGCGGCGGCTTACGATTCGTAACTTTTTTGTTTCATATTCGGGTTCTCCGGCTCTTGCCGGCGTGAATGGTCGTCACCGGTTCGATATGGATCATCGTGAGGGAAGTATGAAAAAACGATCATTAATTCTGTTTGTGTGTGTAATGCTCACACTCGCGTCGTTTTATGATGCACATGCTTGTATGTCCTTTCGCTTAACCGCAAAAGACGGAAACATCCTAATCGCACGCACCATGGAGTTTGGTCTAGATAGCGGTTGGAAATTTGCGCTCACCCCTCGCAACACTTCATTTGTCAGTCCCGCGCCCGGCGGTAAGAACGGAGTCCAATGGAAAAACAAATTCGGATACCTGGCCATAGTAGGTTGGGGTTTAAACGATATGGTTGCGGACGGGTTAAATGAAGCGGGACTCTCATATGGCGCTCTGTGGTATGAGCCCGATATTCAGTGGCAAGAGATCAAAACGGGAGAAGAGAACCGTGCCCTGGCGCAAACTCTTTTCGGAGCTTGGGTGCTGGGTAACTTTGCGACTGTGGATGAATTAAAAAAAGCTATAGATGAAATACGTATTTTCGGCTATGTCGTACCCGAACTGCATTCTGCTCCTCCCGGACACAGCATCATTTACGATTCAAACGGCAATTGCGTTGTCATGGAGATTGACAAGGGCAAGGTTGTTCTCTACGAAAACCCGCTCGGAATTCTGACGAATGCTCCAAATTTCCCGTGGCACTTGGCTCACCTGAGGCAGTTTATCGGAATGAGCAACGAGAATCCCCCGTCAAAAGAGATGTTCGGCATGAAATTTATTCCAACGGGTCATGGGGCCGGTTTCATTGGGGTACCCGGCGATCTGACACCCCCGAGCAGATTTATTCGATTAGGTTTAACTACTTTTTTTGCCGATCAACCGGATAATTCCGCCAAAGCCCTTAACACCGCACAGCATATTGTGAACTCATTCGACATCACGAGGGGTCTCGTGAACGAAAAGTTGCCTTCCGGGAAGCTTTTGCAAGAAACGACTCAATTCGCTTCATTTAGAGATCTCAAAAATAGAATTTTCTATTTCCGAACTTACGATAACCCGGACCTCAGGAAGATAGAGCTGCAAAAGACGGATTTCGGTGGAAACGCTTTGAAATTTCTCCAAATGGATACTGAAGCGCAAAAAATCACGGACGTCGGCGGTCAATTTAAATAGACAACCAGTTACGCTTCTGAAAATGAATCTTCTTTTGAAAGCTTTTGATCTGCAATTTGAAGAGGGTGAACGATGAGATACCTTTCAATTTTTTGCTGGCTCATTTTCGTTATGACCGGCGTTGTATCAGCCCAATCCGGCGAGATTGAAGCTCCGCAATCGGGTATGTCATTGGGATCGTTCGGCCAACTTGCCGGCCTGAACAGTTTTAAAATCGGCAAAATTCTCGTCAATCCTTTCGCTCAAGTGGGATACACCAAGGTAGCGTCCAATATAGTTTTCCCAATTTCCGTAGAGCAGGTCATTCCGAATGACAATGTCCTTCAGGTTGGACCGATGGAGCTTTTGCTTCAAGACGCTTCGTTTTGGACTGGAAACATTGGATTGAATGCCGTAATTAATCCGCAATTTGCTTTGTTCGGTAGTGCCGGAGGGTTCGCTCCAAAACCGGTTAATACACCAACAATTCTTCCGACGAGAATAAATGGAGTCTCACTACCGTCGGAAATGGATTTCACGGGTGAGCGAGTCAAATACTGGAATGCTCAGGTTGGCGGATCGTACACATTCTGGGGCGGAGTTTCGTTGCTGGGTGGATATTTTTGGGACGATTTCACTCTTGTGGCCGTAGATCCCCGGATTGGAGGCATACCATTTCCGAATCAGACCCTCAGGTCGGATTTTATCGTCGAAACAGGTGCTCCTTTCATTGGGTTGCAGTATTCGAATGAACCTGGAAAATATCGAGCTGCTCTCTTGTACTCTCCGTTAGCCCGTTGTGATCTCAAAATGCCCATTCGCAACTCGCTTAGAGGCCAATCGCAACTGGAATACACAATCGATAAACCTGGTCAGTTATTGATCGGTACTGCCGAATACGATCAGTTTCTAAATAAAATGAGCTATTTCAGTCTATGGTTGAATGGCCTGTGGATGGAAGTTAAAGGGAGTGGGGAACTCAACTTTGTAAGCAATGCTCCCTCGATCAACATAAACCGGAGCCTTACGAATGTGTC
>CAZTJA010000032.1:0-3313 GCA_964613745.1 uncultured Syntrophaceae bacterium | reverse complement strand
ACAAAAACTAAATTGTGTCTACCTTTGGAAACCGCTCCTATATATACGTAATGGCGACCATCGTTGGTGACCGGAGCACATGAAAGCCATTCATAGTTGGGAAATGCAGAATTGTCTCTTTTTTTCATCGCGATGGACAACTCGAAATATTCGACATCTTCCCATAATCCGGCCTTTTTAAGCGCAACATTTAGATCTGCAAGAACGTCTTTTGCAAGTCGTTTGGTAAGATCTATTTTACCGTCATTCGAATTTATATTTGTCATCGTTTCTTAAGCAACTTCCGATGTACGAACCGGCACTCCAGCATCAGTATCTCGGCCTGGAACGGTTCATTCTTCTGAGCTTTCGGAGTAGTCGTTTACGTGCCAACAGAGACTTCTTTTTCTTCTTGACACTCGGTTTATCATACGCCCGGCGCTTCTTGACTTCTCCAAGGACTCCGGACTTCTGAAGTTGCTTTTTAAACCTCCTTAGGGCGTTTTCGAAAGATTCATCTTCTCTTACTATGACTCCCGGCATAAAAAGCTACCCTCATTCAATGATTTTTGCATTTTTAAAAACTAATGGACACAAATCTTCTCATTTGTTCAAATTCAAGCAGATCGGTGGAATGGTGATCCATTTTCCGGACCACCACTCTAATTAGCCGACCGTCAATTGGCTACCAGCGAGAATCTCTTCTGCGATCACGCTGATCGGTCTTGGGCTTTGCTTCATTGATCTTCAGGGAACGACCGCCAAGTTCCTGGTTGTTCAATGCCTGAATTGCTTTGAGGCCGTCTTCCCGATTGGTCATTTCTATAAATCCGAATCCGCGGGACCGGTTGGTGAACTGATCCACGATGATCCTTGAAGATTCTACTTCTCCATAAGTCGTGAAAAGCCCTTTCACATCATCTTCGTTGGAATCGAATGAAAGATTCCCTACATAAATTTTGATACTCATTTGTTTCTCCTGGAATGGCACAAACTCAATGAGAGAAGGTGCGAATTAATTATATGAACAAGGGCTTTTTGAAACGAGTGAGGAAAGGAGGTGTGTCGTCAAGTCCTCTCACGAAGGCCTATGTCCCAGGATCTTAATCCTTGCATGACGCCCGTGGTCCTTGACGCTAGGTCGACTGGAGAAACACAAGTTAAGGTTCAATGTCTATTATGGGTCTCGTATCATCAATTGTCAAGCAGGTTGCCATCGCAGTCACAATGAACACCGCTCATATAAGGAGGTTAGTGCTGCTTGGAGACAGAGTAATAAAACTTTGCTCAATACAGGATTTTTTATTACTACATACATGACGCCTGTATCATTTCGACTGAACTCATTTAATATCATTATAATCGTAAGCAAGGGATCAGCCTTTTACCCTGAATAATTTAATGCGATAGGAATTGATTTGATTACCATTTATATCGATGCGGACGGTTGCCCTGTTAAGAACGAAGTCTACAAAGTAGCCTTGCGTTACAAGTTACGGGTGTTTGTCGTTTCAAACTCCAAGATTGTCGTGCCGAACGAGAATACCTTTGAACCGGTGATTGTAGAAGGTACATTCGATGCCGCCGATGATTGGATCGTCCACCACGTTACGCCCAAAGACATCGTTGTTTCGACTGACATTCCGTTGGCTGCGAGATGTATTCAGAAAGGAGCTCGTGCGATAGATTCACGTGGTCGCGTGTTCACTCAGGAATCAATTGGGAGTCTATTGGCAACCCGCGATCTTATGACTTTTCTGAGGGATCAAGGAGACATGACTGGTGGACCTCCTCCATTCCAGAAAAGAGATAGATCGCGATTTCTCCAAGAACTCGATACGCTGATCCAAAAGATTTTCAAGGAGATGAGACAGCCGAGTAAACCTGGGTCATGATTCAGCAGTTGCGGTGGACAAGACTAATCCATGAATTCTTCAAGAAAGGGATGTGGAAAGGGTCTTGACCCTCTATTTGTTAGTAGAGGAATGTCGAATCTTAGAAATGCCCAATCCAAACCTCAAACTTTAACAGTCTTACCAATCCTTCTGGCGGTGAGAGCAATAAAAATGTACGACCAACCGTTTACGATCAGTTCAATTGCTATAAACATGCCTATTATATAAAGTCCCGAAACAGGCCACTTCGCATAAATCATAGCACCTAAAACAACGGAAATGATTCCTCCGAGCAGGGGAACCAGCCATCCGCCCGTGGCTCTCATTCGTAATGCCATAACAATGCGAAGAACTCCAACACCAATAAAAACACCTGCTAATACCCAACTGAAGACCAGCGACGCTGCTACCGGTTCCAAAAGTATGAAAATTCCTCCGAGGATGTATAGGATGGAAATAAGGACGTGAAAAGCTATTCCTTTCCAACCTTTACATTTAATTGCTTCCAGGAATTGCGCTGCTCCTCCGATGATTATAAGGATTCCGAAAAATACGGTGCCGGCTATAGAGAATAAGAATAGTCGTCCCAAGCCTATCATCCCTAATACAATGAATAGCATTCCAAGTACAAGGAGCCAGACCCAGTTGGCGGATGCTTCACCGAATTCGGCTTTTGATCCTGTGGAGAGGCCGACGATAGAGGATCCCATGTGATACTCCGTAAGTTGCTTATTTGTGGTTACACAGATCCAGTCAGCATTGGCAGTATACTGAATCTATGTCGATGGTAGAGCATGATCCGAGATTGAGGTAGTTTTTATCCAACCATTCGGATGTGGTCCTAAATCCAACATCGTGCAAATGTTCAAAAAACGACCATTCAGTGTTGAACTTGCTCGATACGCTTAAGGGCTTCAACTCTGCATCTGCATTGATGCGATGGAAGAGGATTTCTTCGTATCGTGCATTCTCCAGATTTCCAATATCTATTTGTTTTTTCAAGAGAGCAATCGTTCGTATGTCCTTAACGAGGCTGGCATTAAATGATATTTCGTTCACACGGTTCAAAATGGCTCTGGCCGTTCGAGGTAACTCTTCTCTGATGATCGGATTTATCTGGACTATAACAATATCCCGTGATTCACCCTCTTCGACCAGGGGATACAATGACGGGTTACCCATATAGCCTCCGTCCCAATATGCCTCGCCATCGATTTCCACTGCTTGAAACATGAACGGAAGGCATGCTGAAGCCATTACCATTTCAGCCGTCAACTCTTCCCTCCGAAAAACTTTCAGCTTCCCGGTTCTAACGTTGGTTGCAGACACAAATAGTTTTATGCCTTCAGCATGGCGCACATGTTCAAAATCTATCAATCGAGAAATGAGAGCTCGAAGAGGATTGATATCCAATGGATTCATCTCATAAGGCGATACAA
>CAZTJA010000031.1:25787-28868 GCA_964613745.1 uncultured Syntrophaceae bacterium | reverse complement strand
GGAAACCGGTCATCGGCAATCCCGGTTATCCAGTATCGGCAATATTGTCGTTCGAGGTTTTTGGGATCCCCGTCTTGGAGACGATGCTGGGTTTACCTCACAGAATGCGCAGCACGATGTCCGCCATCACGGCTCGTAAGATACCTTCAAAACTCGGTACTGAGGAATTTTTTAGAGTAAAACTTGGGAAAGTGGGAAACAAAGTGATTGCGGCTCCTTTACCCCGAGGAGCAGGATCCATAACGACTTTGACCAAAGCTGACGGGATTCTGAGAATTCCTGCAAAGAGTGAAGGTATAGACCACGGATCTGATGTGACCATTGAACTCTTGCGACCCGCTTTTGAGATCGATCGAACTTTGGTTGCCATTGGCAGCCATGATCTTACAATTGACATTCTGGGCGACGAACTTCGGGGAGATAATATCTATTTGACTTCCAGTCATGTCGGCAGCCTCGGAGGATTGCTTGCATTGAAGAATCATACGGCCCATTTTGCTACTTCACATCTTATGGACACAGAGACGGGGATCTATAATTGGAGCTACATTAAAAAGTATATTCCCGACGTACCGGTCCGCATGTTCAACGGGGTCATGCGAGAGCAAGGATTCATGGTTCTTAAGGGCAATCCCAAGAAAATCAATTCCTTCAGCGATTTGACGAGAGACGATGTCAAATTTATAAACCGTCAATCCGGATCCGGAACACGTGTACTTCTGGATTATTATTTAGATAAGGAAGGAATAAACTCCGATCACATCATTGGTTATGATTTGGAAGAATACACCCATACGTCCGTCGCGGTTGCCGTCCTGTCCGGGGTTGCCGATGTGGGAATGGGAGTGTTGGCGGCCGCGCAGGCACTTGGCTTAGATTTCATCCCGATTGCCGTCGAAGAATATGATCTTGTAATACCGGAAGAATACGTGAGCGATGAAAAAATTGTGAGAATGTTGGAGGTTCTCGGATCTTCATCTTTCAAGGCGAGAGTTTCGGCTTTGGGCGGCTACGGAGTACAACGTTCGGGAGAAGAAATTAAGTTATAATTCAGTTTATTCGTTCTTTTTAATGTTGAAAAAGCGACATGTCTGGAGTGTCGTTTTTTTAATTTTTAAAGCAATCACGCAACAAGACGAGAGTTAAATTCAGCTCGGAACTGCAATGTGTTGACCGGTTAATTCCAGTTTGTTAGAACAATAAAAGAGGTTCCGACTATGGGACCTTATCTTTTTCCGGCTCTGAAAAACTGAAGAGGATCTTGGCATGGCTAAACGTCCAATCTCTCAAAATGGGTTCAAAAAACTCAAAGAAGAAATAGATCGGCTTATACGTATAGAAAGACCCCAAGTAGTCAAAGAAATCGAAATAGCCTTGGGCCATGGAGATCTTTCCGAAAATGCCGAATATACATATGCTAAGGAAAAACTTGGTCTTATCGATTCGAGATTGAGAGATTTACAAGAACGTTTAGGGCAATGCGAAGTTATCGATATTAACAATAGACCCGATACCGATAAAATTATATTCGGATGTTCCGTGACCGTCGAAGATGTTGACACAAATGACAAGAAAACCTTTCGGCTTCTCGGTCAAGATGAAGCGGATATAAGTCAAGGTATTATTTCAGTTGATTCTCCCCTCGGGAGAGCCTTGATAGGGAAATCCATAGACGATGTTGTTGAAGTGAAGACCCCGAACGGACTAAAAGAATACGAAATTTTGGATGTGCAGTAATAATACGAAAACATGAATTCTGAACCAAACAATTTGCTTCAAACCTCAAATGATAAGGTATTGCTCCTATGTGACTTTGATGGAACGATTTCCACCAAAGACACAGTCAACAAATTGATTAGAAATCACCTGACGTGCAATGACTGGAGATTTCAATTAAAGCGATATCTACGGGGAGATATAGGTTCCAAGAAGGTATACGAGGCAGTTTCTCCACTAATGTCTATGACTCGGGTTCAGCTGGAAGACTTTGTGAATGACCATGCAGCGCTGGATCCACATTTTCCGCAGTTCCTTGGATGGGCTAAAGAAAAAAATATAGATGTGAAAGTAGTCTCAGACGGATTTGATGAGACAATCTTTACTCTTTTTAGGAATCACTCCATTACTGACGTGGAGGTCTATTCAAATTCGCTTTCGTTCACTGATGACGGTAGAGTCAGAATGGAGCATCCATACTCAGACCCTGATTGCGGATGGTGCGGTACATGTAAGCTTTCAATCTTGAACAAGTTCCGAGATCAATACAGTAAGATTATTTTGATCGGTGACGGCGAATCCGATAGACATGCAGCTCAGAAAGCGGATTTTGTCATTGGTTTAAAAGATCTTTTCGCATACTGCACTCGGCATGATATTCCCTGCATCAGGGCTGATGGCTTTCACGAAATTCCTTTTTTGCTCGAAAGAAAAATATCCGCAATTACATATGACATGGATGGAACATTGATTGATTCCATGGAATCAATCAAAGATGCATTCAATCATATGTTTTCAAAACTTGGCTATCCTTCAATGACAACCGATGAAGTCGCCAGGAACACATCGGTATCCCTCTTGGATTTTGTGAAGTTTTTTCTCAAACCTGAGGAAGCCGAAATTGGAGTGAAGATCTTCCGGGACTATTATGACGGCATTTTTCTTGAGAAAACGAAGATCATGCCCGGGGTCCCGGAGATGATTGAATCACTTGACGGAACCGTTGCCCAAGGTATTGTCACAAATAAACGAGGAAAGTATGCTCGCATCCTCGCTGAATACTTTGGAATCGGCAAGAAAATGATAAAAATTTTGGGAGCGGAAGATGGTTTCAAAGCAAAACCGGCTCCCGACATGTTTGAAGAATTTATGAAGTTTTCCGGTTGTGATAAGCGTGAAACCATTTATGTGGGCGACTCACCCATCGATATCGTCGCAGCTCACAATTCCGGTATTGATGCGTTCGTTGTTGCGGGACCAATCTTTTCGGCCGAGGAACTCGGCAATTACAAACCCAGAAGAGTTTTGCGAAACATCTCGGAACTACCTGCCGCGATCCGACCCCTCGTCTAGTATTACATTCCC
>CAZTJA010000031.1:20260-25687 GCA_964613745.1 uncultured Syntrophaceae bacterium | reverse complement strand
AACGTCAATTGTGCATCAAAAGCACTGTACAATTGTATGTTTGAAATAGTAGAAGCTCGATTTGATGTAAATAAAGTCATGCTGAGCGGCTGTAGCAGTATTGAATGAAGATGCGGAGACGGTTTGATTACAGCTTCTTAATGGAGAATAGTAAATATCCAAAACAAAAAAAGAGTATAAATTAAAAAATTCTACCGAAAATCGGAACAGGCTAAAAAGGGCGGTGTCCGAAAAGAGTGAATGATACCTACCTAACTTTTTAAATCGCTAGAAAGGTCCGGCTGTTCCTACCATGCGCACGGACCTTTCACTTTGTCAGGGCCTATTGAATTCCAAAATAACTACTAGATACTAGTTCTTTATACATTCAACAGTCAACATGATCAATAACAATTTGCGCAGCGGTTTTCCCGACGTCACTTGGAGAAAGATCGCGTTTCAATTTCTCGAAACCCTCTTTCATTGCGCCGACCAAGCGTTCATCAGATCTAAATTTTACCAACCAATTCAGCATGTTTTCGGCAGAAGCTTCCTCTTGGAGAAGTTCCGGTACAAAAAGCGGTCTTCCACATTCCGAACAGGGAATTCTTATTCCAGAATTCTCAAGAATTTTAAGGACTCCGTCTGGATCCTTTTCTCCCGCAATAGCCAAAACATTTGCAATGGCCACGTGAATATCCTTGTCCATTACGAGGGGTTTTAGAACGTATCGGGCAATAAGCCAGGTCAAAGAGTCAAGCTTGTAGGCAACCACATGAGGCATTCCTGCAAGAGCCGCTTGCAGAGTAGCTGTTCCGGAAGTGACAAGACCGGCATTCGATATTCTCATAATTTCTGCAGCTTTCCCTTTTGCGAGTACGATCTTAATACCTGATGCTTCTACAATTGCGTCCACCTGTGGTCTAAGATGTTCGGCGGCAAGTGGCATAATGAATTGTGTATCGGGAAAGCGATCCTTGAAACGTTTAGCCGTATCACACATAACCGGAAACATACGTGTGATTTCCGCGGGCCGACTGCCGGGAACCAATGCAACGGTAAATAGGTCTTTTCTAAGGCCGAGCGTTGCTTTTAGAGTGGATCCGTCATCCTCCGAATCTAAGTCCGCTACCATAGTGTGGCCCACGAAATCAGCCTGTACCCCTGCATCTCGATACAACTTCTCTTCAAAAGGGAAAATCGTCATCATGTGATCTACGCGGGCAGCAATTTTTTTGATGCGACCTTTGCGCCAAGCCCAAATCTGGGGACTTATATAGTAACAAACCTTTACGCCGGCCATTCGAGCTATTTTGCACAGCCTAAGATTAACATCTGGAAAATCTACCGGAACAAAGACGGAATGTTTACCTGATTGGAGTTCTTGCTTCATCTTTCTGTAGACTGCAATTATTTTCCGTAATTTTCCAAGTCCTTCACCAAGCGCAATGGTATTGATTTCGGAATAATGGTGAAACAGCTGCATTCCTGCTTCCTGCAACTTCTCGCCGCCTATGCCGGAAACACGAATTTCGGGATTTAACTTCTTGATATGCTTGACGAGTGCAGCAGCATGGTGATCACCAGAAGCCTCCCCCGCCAGGATAAGAATGGATGGTACCCGCATGTGACTTCGCCTAACTTGTCATGATCTAATTGCGATAAGGCAATCCTTCAGTATGCAACAAAGGATTTTGCCTTGACAACATATTTTTCTGTGATAAGCAAGACCGGAATTCAACCATGAAAAACAAGATGCTGAAACATGATTCGCGAATACTATACGCGAATTTAAAGATAACCGGAAATTATTCCAGAGGTATGACATGAAGATCGGCTTGTGTGAGAAGTGCGGTAAACCTGCGAATGCGCGATATGAAATACGACACAACAAAGTCTATTTGGTGAAATCCTGTCGCGATTGTGGAAGGACATCATCTCTGGTTGCAAAGGATTCACGTAAGTGGTTGTGGAAGCGTGAAATCACCGGATATGCAGAACCGGCTGAATCCGGTTGCTCAATGAATTGTTCTCAGTGCGAACACTCTGCTCATGCAGCACCGTACACGGTGGCAATTGACGTCACCAACGCTTGTAACCAAAAATGTCCGATCTGTCTGGCATATTGTGACGCGATGGGGTTTCTATACGAGCCGCCAATGGAGTACTTCGATAAGGTTTTCAGACATTTCCTAAAAAATGATCCGAAGCCGAACATCTGCTTTTTCGGTGGTGAACCGACCGTTCATCCTGATTTCCTTGAAATAGTAAAATTGGCAAGATCCTATGGATATCAGGTTCAACTCTTTACCAATGGATTAAAGTTCTCCGATAAGAAGTATTGTGAACAACTATGTTCACTGGGCATTCAGGTGAATTTCGGTCTGGATGGCACTCGTCCTGAAATCTACAAAACGCTTCGCGGCGACAAGTCACTTAACGTGAAATTGAAAGGCTTACAAAACATAATTGAACATGGAGTAAACAAACTTGCAATCATTTCCACCTTTGCCAAAGGCGTAAATGATGACAACATGTTGGATGTTTTGCGTATTATACACGAAAACAGACAGCACATTTCAGTTTGGGGTTTTGTTCCGCTAACGCCGTGTTGGGAGAACAGTTCGGTTGATCTAGAACCTACCACAACTGAATGTGTTGAAAATGTACTCGAAGAACTAATTCCGGATCTGGAATTCGTTCCCACGGGTATGATGAAATTCGAAGTTCTGTCGAGATTTTTTGGCAGACAGACCCTAGGCGGCTCACATCCTAATTGTGAGAGTGCCACTTTGCTGGTGTCGGACGGCGAACGTTATAGACCCATTTCTGATTATTTGAAAAAGCCTCTTTCCGAGTTTCTCGTTGAACTAAGAAAGCTCGATTCCAAATTTGTACAAAGAGTTTCTTCGTCAACAAAGACAGGCCTGAAACGAAAGCTCCTGGATCTGGAGATCTTTTGGGCCACTTTGCGGGTAATGGGTAAGAACATAAATCTCCGAAACATGTTCGGTGAGTCAAGATTAGAAAAGCTGTTCCTATCGGTCGTTGATTTGATTCGAGGAAAGAAGATAGACCGGATTCTGCAAGATCGTACAAAGTTCAAACACGTGCTCACGATGATAACTATTCCCTACGAGGACAAAGGTGGTTTGGAAGATGCACGTCTAAAGGATTGTCCCGCCGTGTTCGCGTACGAGGATGTAAAGAGCGGAAAAATAAGAACCACAGCCTTTTGTTCTTGGCAGACCGTCAAGGACGAAGTCTGCAGAGAAATTCAAGAGCATTACCTTCCGGAACAAAAAAAGGAACTTATGAAAATAAGTTGATGATTGTATCAGCAGTTATCGGATGTTCGGCTCCAATGCAGGGGCCGCATCCAGTGCCTTCTGGACTTTGTCGGTGATATCGATCATCCCGGCTGAGTAGTACATTGCGTCGGATTTGAATACAGCGGAAAAGCCTTCTTCTTTGGCTATTTTGGCAATAATTTGATCCAGTTGCGATGTTAGAGCATTCTGAAACGATTTCTGTTTAAACGTTGTTTTAATCCTCTCTGCTTGTTGTTCAGTCTGGAATTCCTCCTGTTTTATCTTTAAAGATTCTTCTAAGTTCTTTTTTTCCTCGGAAGAGATTTCTTTATTTTCATTAACTTGGGATTCCAATTTTTTTATATCTGCACCTAAAGCTGATAATTTTGCTTGAGCATCGGCCTGCATCTTTTGCAACTCTTCCCTTGCTGCGGTAATCTTCACGGAAGTCCTATTGAGTTCCGCAAAGTTGATTTTCCCGAATTTCGCTTGGGCTTCGGCATTGAAAGTCCATGAAAAAGTGATTGAAATAACAACCAAGATGCCGATTATTGCAGTCCAAACGTTCTTCATGTTTTGCTCCTGACCAAAGATGATAGACCTATTCGCGACACGAATTCTTCGAACTCACGATAGCTTTCAGGCGTACCGATGTCAAAGAAATCCGCATCTTGCCTGCATCCGTAGAGTTTTCCAGTGCCGACTAAGGCCGGGAAAATGTCTCGTTCCATGGAAAATGCCGTTTCGGGCAGATGTTCAATGAATTCACGAGACAGCAGCGAAACCCCTCCATTAATCAATCCCTGACATGGTGGTCCGTTTTTCTTTTCCAGAAAAGCGGTAATTTCTCCCAGATCATTAACTTCAACAGACCCATATCTGGAAATGTCGGGCACATTCAATAACGAGAGAGTTGCATCAGCTTCGGCTGCAAAATGGAAGTCCATTAATCGCTCTAAATCAGCATCTAAGAAGGTGTCACCGTTCACGAGGAGGGTAGGGTCGGTAGCATAGTTCAGAGCATGTCTCACGGCACCGCCTGTACCAAGAGGCTCGTGCTCTATGGAAAATGTTACATCAAACTCATTGTTAAGGGCTAAAAAATGTCTTTCGACAAAATCGGACATGAAACCGGTGAGCAATACGAACCTCGAAACTCCTTTGGAATAGAGTGATCGCAAAAGTATTTCTAGGAAAGGAACTCCCATCACGAGGGCCATAGGTTTTGGGCGATCACCGACCACCGATCTCAATCGGGTTCCAAGCCCTCCCACCAAAATCATGGCATTAAGGGGCAATTTTTTGCGAATCCGCGTCATGTTCACTCCGTATCGATGCGAACGGGTTGCACTCGCCATAATCTCAGCTTTAGATCATCGACAAGCGTATAAATCACTGGAATGAAAATAAGAGTGAATAGAGTGGCCACTGATAATCCCCCCACAACCGCCATTGCCAGTCCATTGTAAATCTCAGCTCCGGCTCCGGATTTGAGGGCCAAGGGCAGCATGCCTAAAACCATCGAAATGGCCGTCATGAAGATCGGTCTCATCCGCCGTTTACCGGCTAAAACCAAGGCGGTGTCTCGATCCACGCCCTGTTCATCCATCAATTGAACCGCATACGTAATGAGCAAAATGGCGTTCTTGACCACCAATCCCACCATTAAAATGTATCCAAGAATAGTAAATGAATCGAAGGGAATATTTGTTAATCTGACCAGTGCATTGGCTCCGATGATTGAAAGCGGTACGCTGAGCAGAATTGAAAGCGGGCGGACAAAGGATTGAAACTGCATAACGAGGAGCAAATAAACCACAATTATTGACAATGGAAATACAAAACGAACTGCCTCCAGCAGTTTTTTTAATTCGTTTACCGCTCCGAATGGAGTAATCCCGTAGCCAATGGGGAATGCTACATTTGAGTTGATCTTATGGACGACTTCCGATGCAACCTCTCCTAGAGGTCTGTCTTGAATTGTCATTTGGACTCTCGCATTTCTCCGAGAGTTGTAGTGCATGATCTGCAACGGGCCAAACGTTGTCTCGACCATTGCAACACTGGTCAACGGAATATGAACATCTGAATTTTTTGGAGAAGTAAGGAGAATCGAGCCTACATCCGCAACCGTTTT
>CAZTJA010000031.1:0-20160 GCA_964613745.1 uncultured Syntrophaceae bacterium | reverse complement strand
CATCTGAATTTTTTGGAGAAGTAAGGAGAATCGAGCCTACATCCGCAACCGTTTTAAAATTGGATTCTTGGCCCATTACACGTATGTAGAAGTATCTACCCTCGACGTCGTACTGAGTGAGTGTCTTTTGCCCTGCAATTGCGGCTTCTATCGCGTCGGCAATATCACGCACTTCAAAACCGAGATTTGAAGCTCTTTTCTGGTCAATGCGAATTTCCACTTGAGGCTTTTTCAAGGCTAAGTCCGTGTACGTATATACGACCCCTTTTGTGTTTTTTCCGATTTCGATGATTTGTTTAACTATCCCTTCCAATACAGTGTAGTTTTTTCCGATTACACGGACATCCACTATGTTGGATCTGGAATAGATGTTCCCGAATAGGGGAAACTGAATCGGATTGATGGATTTTAGAGGAAGGTCGATTCCTGAGTCGTAAGCCTGTTTTGCAATCTGCTTAGTGTTGACGCCACTTTCTTCTTCCCTTTCACAGACCAACCAGATGTTGTTTCGGTGACCGTTGCGATTAGGTATTGTAACGATGTGGCGGACGCCTTTGATATCTCGCCAGCGTTCCTCAAGGATCTTCATTAGCCTGCTTCTTTCATCCAAACTCGTGCCTTCATACGGCTCAATGATCATACGCACGAGATTGGTTCCACCCGTCGGAAGGTAGCCCATTCCGGGCAATATCCAGTAGGAAAAAGCAAAAAGCGCTAGAACGGCTGCTATCAAGGCCAACTTGCGGACTAGAGATCCCATAAAGAATTGCAATGCGTAGATTAGTCCGCCGGAGACTTTAGCTCCAATGGTGTCCAAAAAATAAAGAGGACTTAGTATTTTGCGGAGAAGTCCTGTGGGTTCCTTTTCTTCTCGCATCCATCGAGAAGCGAGCATAGGCACGACGGTGAAGGCATCAAAAAGAGAAACGAAAACGGCAAAAGAAATGATGAACGCTACGGGACCGAACAAGGTTCCGATTTCACCTTTTAAGAGTAGGACAGGAACGAAAACGGCCGCAGTAGTGAGCGTGGACATAAACGCTGCCATGCCGACTTCTTTGGTTCCGTCAATGCAGGCCTTTATGACATTTTTTCCTTCTTCGTAACGATGTCTGTATATATTTTCCAGGACTACTATCGCATCATCAACGACCATACCGATGGACAAAGCCAAACCAGCGAGAGACAATACGTTTATCGAATATCCGAAGGCGTACATCCCGATGAAAGTCCCTACTATAGAGACGGGGATACTTGTGGCCACAATGATAATGCTCCGCCAACGTTTGAGAAATACAAACAGGACTATGAGAACTAAAACGATCGCTTCGAATAAGCTGCGTTTTACTATATTAACCGCATCTCTAATGTAGTTACTTTGGTCGTAGATCTTCTGGAACCTTGCTCCTTGGGGCCCATACTCTTTTTGTAGTTTCTGAAGCTCCCGGTCTACATCGTCAATGGTCTGAACAATGTTTGCTCCAACTTGGTTAAAGACATTGAATACAATCCCCTGAACCCCGTTGATTCGGCAATAAGAATCCGGTTTTTCATACATGTCATCGATTCGGGCAACATCTGAGAGCTGAACAATAGGTTCGCCGGGTTTCGAGATGACTACTTGGCGGAAGGCATCCGCCGTTAGCAACTCTCCTACGGTTCTGACGGTCCATTCCCTTGTTCCTTCAACAAAATAGCCGCCGCTGCGATTCAAATTAGTCTTATCGATAAAGTTTTTTACATCCGAAACGGTGAGTCTCCGCGCTTTAAGCCTCTCCGGGTCAAATGTTACCCTCATTTCCCTGTTGCGATTACCGTCGAATTGACAATCACCCACACCTGGAATTCTTTTAATTCTTGGAGCTATTTCGCGGTCCGCCCAGGTAGACATAGTCACTATGTCCACGGTTCCTGTTAATCCGAATTGATAAACCGGTAAACTCACTCGTTCGGTTGCTTTAAAGATTTGAGGTTTTTGAACTGACGGAGGTAAATCGGTTACTCGATCGAGGTTTCTCTGAATTTCTGCAGCGGCCAAATCCAGATTTGTACCGGGCTTGAAAAAATTAAGGATCGTCGATTGACCAAAAGGGGAAAAGCTCATGTTGTGTACGATGTTGGCAACACCGGCAAGCTGATCTTCAAATCTCGTTGTGATCTCACCTTCAACTTCTTCTGGGGCGGCCCCAGGCATCTTGGTAGTGACAACCAAGACAGGCTGTTCCGTTTCTGGTTTAAGCTCCACCACCAGAAAGGTCCAACAGACGTATCCAAATACTAAAACCAATAAGGCTCTAACGATAACCGTTATAGGGAATTTTACGGAAGCTTCCGCAACATTCATGACATCTTCCAATAATGTGGGCTTGAACTAATGAATTTTACTCTGAATTTTTACTATTTCAAGGCGGGACTGAAAATCAGTTGACGAGAAAGTTTAGGAAATCCATAAAGAAGTGTCGGGTATACGAGAACCGGTCAATAAGAATAGGATCTGTATGGACAAGCGGGCTTGATTACTGGTTGATTGCTCAATCTCGGAATGAAGTGAAAAGATAGGAGGCTCTCAATGGCAAAATTTCTGTTCGTCCTAACCAGAGGCTGGGAAGATCCATCGAGATCTACCCGAAGTATGCAACTAGCCAATGTTGCGAGGCTCGAAGGCCACGAAGTAAACATTTTTTTAACGGACGATGGGGTTATTTACGCGAAACCCGGAGCGGCGGAGAATGTTGTTGCACCTACCGGCGATGAAATGCAAAATTTTCTTGAGCAATTGTGTCAGGCAAAAACGCCTATTTACGTCTGAATTCCTTGTGCTAAGGCTCGTCAGGTTGACGAGAACGACATGATTGACGGCGCGGTATTCGATACGGCCAAAAAGTTAATAGAGTTAGCTGCTGAATCCACAGTACTTACATTTTAGAGATTAGATTCCCCCGGTTTGCCGGGGGATCATTTCAGATCAAAAAGGAAGTGGACCATCTAAGAGATTAAAGGCAATCGTAACAAGAACGACAATCCCAAAAATGCAAATAACTGTTCCAGAAATTTTGTTTATTATCAGTATTCCGGAAGTGTTTATTTTTCCATGGAATATACTAACCATCCCGGTGAGCAAAACCCACCAAAAGGCAGATCCGAAAACCACTCCCACCACCATGACAAGGGTTGAGTAGAAAGTATGCTTGGCTTCTGCCGGTCCCGCTGCAGCAAAGACGGCAGCAAAGGCGAGTAACGTAATGGGATTGGTTAAGGTCAGTACGAATGTCGAAAAATAATCCTTGACTAAACCGACTTCGTCTATGAAATCGGCTTTTGGTCGAGGTATCGAATGAAAAATCCTGAAGCCCAAATAACATAGAAATCCACCACCCAATAAGCGTAGAGAAAAACTATGTTTGACGAGAAAATTTGAAATTACGGTTATACCGAATCCCGCAACAGCTCCATAGACTCCATCGGCAGTTGCGGCTCCCAGGCCGGTAAAAAGTCCTGATAGATTTCCCTTGGCCAGAGTTCTACGTATGCAAAGCAACGCAATTGGGCCGACGGGCAACGCTAGTGAAAATCCTATCACTAGGCCCTTCACGAAAAATAACCACATAGGCACCACTTGATTTGGATTACACAGACACCCCTTTTTAACGTATAGGGCAGCTTAAGTTAAGTAACACCTATCCGCTCGAACCAATTATTCTATGGGGATGCGTTTCGAATCTCTTTCAGCTTTTGAACTTGAACCGCTCTCCATTCCAAGAATCTTCTCAAAACCTTTCTGAAATTCTTCGGCACTTTTTTTAAGGTGTATCATGCCCGCCATGAGGTCCTCAGGGTGGGGCCCAAACTTTTTCCAGAAGTAGCTCGCACCTGCTGCGGCTACTATGGTAACACCCATTACTTTCGTCATAAAGAATAGAGGATTCATTCCAGCTCCTTAGGTCTCCATAAATCTTATTGATAACATGTTATTGTCTAGAGATGCCTTTTCCGGTTTCAATGCGGCTAGAACCCGTGGAAGTAATACATGCCTTTTGAAAGATCCGATTCTGACAACTAAGTCTCCATTGTCTTTAAATAAATCCACATAGTCCTTCGTGATGAAGGGGAGTTTTATTTTCAGCTCATAATGATTTTCCCGGTGGACTACTTCGTACACGCCGCCTTCATGCATTAATTCAGACGGATCGGCGTCTCTATATATAAGAGAGCCCATTTCCGAAAGCTTTTCGTATCCCGACACTTCGTCTTTGAGAATGTTGACGGGGAGAATCGGGATGGGATCAAAAATGTCTCGTATGTCTTTTAGGCTCTGATCTTGCGAGCTAATCCAGTCAGCGAAATACTCGTCTTGGAGATTCTTCGGAAATAGCCTGTTTACAATTATCGAATCTACGACGAGACCGTACAAGCAAAAATACATGTATGCCCTTTGCGTTTCTCTCACCACCATTCGTTCGGCATTGGTGACCATTCGAACCGACGTGATTTTGTTGTTGAGAAGCACTTCATCTACGCCCTCAAGTTTCAAGAACAGATCCTGAATAGAACCAAAGTATGATTCCTCAGGCATCGGTACATCAGTAAGTCTTTTTGCAACCGGACGAGCAATGCGCATCAGATTTCTCTCGAGCTTGAAAATTTTCTTGATGTACCATTCCAGTGTCGACGGCATTCCCACAAAACGGAGAGACTCACCGGTAGGGGCGCAATCAATTATGATCACATCGTATTCTTTTTCTCGATAATACTGATTGATGTAAAGTAAGCTGATTACATCTTCCATTCCCGGAATAATCGCCAATTCTTCAGCCAGTACATCCGTAATTCCGGTCGAGCCCAGCAGAGCTGCCAGGTATTTAGACACCTCGCCCCAATGTGTTTCCAACTCCTCCTGAATATCCACTTCCTGCAGCCAGAGATTGTCGGAAATTTGCCGAGCCCGACCTCTATTATGATCATGCAAATCCGTGTTTAATCTAAATGAGTCTGAGAGACTGTGTGCGATATCGATCGAAATAATAATTGTTTTTAGATTACGTTCGGAACACTTCACCGCCGTTGCTGCGGCGACCGTGGTTTTACCTACTCCGCCTTTGCCGGTAAAAATAATTATTCTGGGATCTTTTCTGTGGCCCATATTCTCTCCATAAAAGTGCTTCACTTCTAATTATATCGTATTCCACATAGAAATATATGAACTTGGGTCCGTAAAAGCGGAGCGGATCAGATACGTTCGGCAAGATGTGTGGTTTAGTAGGAGGCGGAAGCCCCGCCCCCGTTTCTTAGTGAGGTTGCAATGCTCCCGTAGCATATTTTTTCCCACGATTGTAGGCTGTAATGGCTGCTATTATATGGAATATCCATCCAAATAATCCTCCGGTACCAATCCAGAAACCGGGTGTGACGATCAACCAAAAAATACCTCTCAAATAATCTCCATTGTATATCTGCCCCACACCGGGAACTATCAAGCTCAAAAGAGCTGCAATACCTGCTTGCGTCATTTTTGCCCCCATAAATTGTTTTTGTTACAGCAATTTTAATTGCAAGCCTTATTTACTTTACGATAATAAAAATATCGTCATTGCGCCGGTGGAAGTCAAATTATGGTGAGATTACAATGAGGTAAGTCCGTATTTGTAAATTTTGTTAATAAGTCCCTGGCGAGATAATCCCAAGCGCTTGGCAGTTAAAGTTCGGTTACCGTCACAACTTTGGAGAGCCGCTACTATCATTGATTTTTCTAATTGATCTATGGCTTCCTTAAGTTTTAAGCTCTCATTCTTACTCTTTTCATCCACGATTTTCTCAAGAAATTGGGTGATGCGTTGTGATAAACAGCGAACTGAAATATTCGTCTCATCTCCCGTCAATATGTGAGCCCGTTCAATTTCGTTCTCCAATTCCCGCACATTTCCAGGCCAGTTGTATCGGGTCATTATGTCCAATGCCGTGGAATCAATCTTCTTTACGGCACTGCCCGTTTGAAAATTGAATTTGTCCAAAAAGTGTTTTGCCAAGAGAGGTATGTCGTCAACCCGGTCTCGCAGGGGTGGAATAATAATGGGGAAAACATTAACTCGATAGAACAGGTCTTCACGAAAACGACCCTCTTTGATTAGGCTCAGTAAATCTCGGTTAGTTGCGGCTATGAGTCTGACATCCACTATTTGAGAGGTCGTTTCACCGATGGACTTGATCTCGCCGACCTGGATGGCTCTCAGTACTTTAACCTGCATTGCCGGTGACATGGTTTCGATCTCATCGAGGAAAAGTGTCCCCTTATGTGCAGCTCTGAATACTCCTTTGTGATCACTCACCGCTCCGGTAAAAGATCCTTTTCTATGGCCAAACAGCTCGCTCTCTATCAGTTCTGCAGGGATGGCGGCACAATTTAGAGTGATCAACGGCTGATCCGAGCGAGAGCTTAATTTGTGAATTGCTCGAGCAACAAGTTCTTTTCCGGTGCCTGATTCCCCCTGTATAAGAACGGTGCTATCCGTCGGTGAGACCTTACGAATGAGTGTCCGTACTTCTTGGATTGGTTTTGTGGCTCCGATAATCTCGTCAAGAGGATCTCTATTGTGCAGAACCGTCTTTAGGTCAACATTGTCTCTCGTTATAGTTCCTGATTGCTGGTTAAGTTTGTCCCATTCAAGAGCATGTTCTAATGATCGTGCTGCCTGAGATGCCAAAATTTCGAGTATTTCCGTATCAGTGGAAGTAAATACACCTGCTCTCTTATTCAAAACCTGAAAAACTCCGATTGATACACCGGCAGGCACCCGCAAGGGAACGCAAAGTAAGTTTTTTGTGACAAAGCCCGTCCTCGGATCTACTCCACGATTGAAGCGGGGATCTTTATAAGGTTCAACGATGTTGAGCGGCTTACCGTGTGTAAACACCCATCCTGCGATACCGCTGTCCCAGGGAATTCGAATTTGATCGTGGGTAAGGCCGACGCCCAAATGTGAATAGAGTTCCTTTCGGTCGAAATCGGCAATGAAGATAGTTGCCCGCTCAGCATTCATGATGCTGGGAGCTTCTCTGATGAGCAGGTCAAGTAAAGCTGCCACGTTTTTTTGATTACTGATCAAAACGCCCATTTTAAAGAGCATTGAGATGCGTTCAAGATAAGCTCCCAATGGACGTGCGTGTTTGCCTTCAGTTCGACTGTTCTTCTCTAAACCCAATGCTTCTTTCAGAAGGGTAATATCCACATGAATAGTAATCGCCTGAACAAGTTCATCAACGGAAATTTTGCCGGTGCTTAAGAGTATCTCATGAGCACTCTTGGCCGTCTTCTTGGCGATACTTATGGCTTCGGCATAATCAGTCTTAGAAATGCGGCCGGTCTCTAGTAATAAATGACCTATGCTGTGGGAATCGAACAATTCTGAGTAGTCCCCCGATTTCCGTATACTCCGACTTCGCCGGTCTGTCCGTGGATAATCATTTTACTACCAACTACAACATTTTCATCATTGAATTTAATGTGCTCAGGTTTTCCTGAAAATTTGGCTATTTCATGTACTTGACCAACGTACACTTTGTTCAGGGCCTTCGCGATATCCGCAGCATGGGCTCCCCGACCACCCTGTCTGCTGATCAGAGCCGTGGAAACCGGCAAGGAAAAGACATCTTCCATAATTTCTTCGGGAATAGGGTCGTTTACAACAAAGATGAATCCATCGAGCTTATCACATTCAGGCAGTTGCTCGTTCATGGCGTCTATTATGGATTGTGCTTTGTTGATGTGTCTGAATGGAGCAATTTGATTTCGATCCGTAACTAAAATTCCTCGAAAGATAGTACCGGAAACCCCTGTCCCCTCCGCGATCACCTTATAACCTGAAGACCTCAGTGACGGAACACGTTCTCGTCTCTCTCGATCTTTTCGGATTTGAAGAATAAAAACCTTACCTGCTTCAATGGTGTATTCCAATCTTGTATCAAAATGCAATTGTTCTGAAGTTCTGAACAGAATACGTGATAACTGTTTCCAGGCTTCAGGCATTTGTGAGGCCAGTGTATCTCGAGTTTTCCACAAGTCATACACCGGAATAGTCGGGACTTTACCGTCGACAACATCAGTGCCTTGGTCGCATTTTGCAAAATCTCCCCTGATGTCCATTGTAAAGGGATTGTAGGAGACCACGCCCGTTCCTGAATTCTCCAGTTCCATATTTCCGTACACCATGCCCTGAATGATCACCGGGGTTCTCCATAACCCATGTATACCGGCGGCTTCGCGATATTTTCGAGCGGCTGCTCCTTCGAACGAATAGAGAACTGCAACCGCAGAATGTATCAACAATTCAAGGAATAATCCTTGATCCAGCAATTCCGTAACTTTGGGGGCAAGCTCGGCAACTCGTTTCTTGTATTCGAAAGCCAAAGATTTCATTTGTTCGGCACTGAGTTCAGTTTTTCTGTTTACTCGGAAACGATCTTTGCTTTCGTCGATGAGATCCTGAAACTCTTCTCTTTCCACGCCGAAAACAGCTTGACTGAATTCCTGGAGAAATCTTCTATAACAGTCATAAGCAAACCAGGGGCCGATACTCTCTGCAAGTTTTTCTGCGATTTCATCATTAATGCCCACATTGGTGATGGTTGTCATCATTCCGGGCATGCTGATTCGGGCACCGGACCTGACCGAAAAAAGCGCAGGTCTGTGCGGGTCCCCGAATGAACGTCCCCAAATTGTTCCCAGCCTTTCCACAGCCGATTTCAGGCCATTTCTAAATTCACGATCTTCGAGCATATCGCTCATGGGCTTGAGTCTTTGATCGGTAGTAATAACGAAATAAGAAGGGGTGTTTTCTGCAAAACGTAACAGAGAAGCCTTCAAACCTATCCGACATGGGGAGATGTCTTCGGGATCGGGAAAGTAAAAAGGAGTTTCCCGCGCCACTCGCGTTTTACCGACGACCCTTTTGCCGGAATCCGCCAGTCGCAAACCGAAGAAGAATTCGATCTTGTCTATAAATGTTTCAAGAACGCGTAAATTGCCGTCACGAGCTTGCAGATCCGAAAGATAAAGTGTCTTGAGATAATTCTTGAAAAAATCACTTTCTGGAACTTCTTTTAAGGTCGTCAGATCTTTTAGCTTTCGTGGAAGTCGCTCCATCGAACAAGAGGTGAGAACACCATCAAATGGTGCTTCGAACCACATTCGGTAAAGTGCATGTATGTCGTCTAATTCTTTCTTGATTATAGCGATTATGTCTCTCACTTTATCAAAAGTGAGTCCGAGAAAATCCGCTCGCCTGAGATCTCTTCCTGCCTGTTCAAGATAATAGCTTGAATGACCGTTGACGGATATGCCCCGCACGAGCTGGTCTATGAACATGAGAGCGTCCCTGAGATTCTCCGGTGTTATCTGATCGAAATACGTATTGTTTACGCTGGTAGCCAGGGTTTCCTGAAGGGACTCCAGAGCGAGATCCTTGTTAAATGCTTCAAATCTTTCCTCTATGTAAACCGCTTTCTGGGCATAAGCATGTCCCGTCTTTTTTGCTCTCAAGATTATTGGACTGCCGGGCTGATCCCTTTTCACCCTTTCCATTTCCTGGTGATGATCATCAACTCCTTCGGTAAGTGTCACAGCGAGAGGAAGAGGCTCTTTATTGTCCGGAACGAGAAATTTCTCCTTTAACTCCTTGCGCTCATTGATTACTTCATCAAGACGATGCATGTCCTTTTCAGACATACCTTCTTGGAGCGTGTCCTTATCGATGAAATACTTCTTGTGTAGTCCTTGCAGCAGGTTAATGACATTGAGAACAATATGACTGGAGAACTGCGGATAGTCTTCTCGGTTGAAATAGGGTTGGGGATCAAAATGCAGGAGCGGGGTCCACCCGTCCTTTTCAGAAAACTTCACCTTAAGATCGGAGAATATCTGCCTCGTGAGGGCTTTAATGCCCACTGCTTCATCAGGTTTGCACCAATATTCCATTTTTAGATACGGCATGGATTCAGACGGCATGTAGTCCGAAAGGTATTCCGGTGAATCGGATTCAAAATACCTCATTATTGCAAGTACGAAATAAAAGTTTTCCACACTACCGCGCCAATGAATATCTCCACGGAGCTTACCCAAAAAGTTCCCGATCGGCTTAGTGCCTCTATCCGCCAGTTCTTTGGCCAGTCCTGCAGCCGTGAGCCTAAGGTCGTCCAGAGGCCCTATCTCTTTAAAGGAATAGGGGATTGCTTTGATGAGAGTGCGAACGAGAAAATGAGTGATCGACGAATTGGATCTAAGCAAGGCTGAAATAGAGTATTGGATCAGATCCTCATCGCACAACCTTGTCCCGCCAATTTCGAGCTGCACGATCAGATAGGGGATGAGTCTGTGCATAATGCGAGGGTTCGACGCAGTAATAGCCAATAAGGTTTTTACTTGTTGAACATGACTTCTATTCAGGCCGGTCTCTTCTGCCAAGACTAATGGTTCACCAGTGTCGTCATCTTCAATGGTGTACCTTGAAACAGCCGGGGGAATGAGCGGTTTGCATATAAGTTGATCTATGAGTTCTTGGGCCATCAGAAAATAGCCGGCTTTGCCCAGGGTAACTCCCAATGCCTCGATGGCTTTTAGAGATGATACGACTTCTTTATGGTTTGCGTTTGTATACGCCGTATTTAAAAGCAATTCCGCAAAGGAATGGACGAGATCCCGGGATGCCTGCTTTCTGGTTTTCTCCAATCGAATGACGCTATTGCAAAAACCTTTTATCAGCAATTCCTTCACGTCCGGCTTATCAATAGCCAGTATTTGAACCGCAACTATTTGGGCGAATGATTCTTGAATCTTCAAAGGAATGGAATCGATCAAATTTTCAAAACTCACTAGAATGTCTCGCCACTGATCGGACAAGTTCCTGATGAAAGAGATGTGGTCACGGATTTCAGATTCATTGATCATCGCATGATTTTCAATCACTTCGCTTAGTCTCGATCTGCGACTTTGGATTTCCAGTTCCGAACACAAGTTGATCTTGAATAGAATTTCTTGTCGAAATTGCTCCGACTCGGCAAACGTGTGTCGGTCGAGGGCTTGTTCGAGTTTCTCATACAGGATACTTGGACAGGCTTTGATTTCGGTCAATGCGGTTTGGAGAGTCTGAGCAAAGAGCAAATCCAAATTATGAAAGAGATCGTCTTTCTTCGGAATATCATTTTTCAACAACGCCGATCTAATTCCAATTAATGCAGGTAACCTGCGTTCTAAAGGGTTCAAGGATTTCGACAAAACTCTATTCTTCAGAAAATCCATTATGACTGTTACATAGTGAACGCAAGATTCCGGAGTCTGCGAACTAGACGTAATGATGATGTGCTCAATTAGTTTGATTAAAGAGTATTCCGCATCGGATGCCGCTTCTTTATCGAAAGGTTGTACTGCTGCAGCAAAAAAATAGGCACAGACAATCGGCAACACTCTATCGGTGTTGTCGACAGAGATTGCGTCACTCTTATCCAGAGAATACCTGGATAGAATTCTTACCAAATCTAACCAGTTCGGGATTTCTTCAAGTAACGGAATTAGATTCTCCCTGATTGAGTCTTTGCGTCCCGGAAAGGTGGTGAGATCAATAACTTGACTGATGTGTTCCGGAGTGAACCGCCTGTCGATAGTTACCAAGGAATCGGAAAATTCGGCTCGAACCAAATACTCTGCAGCTTCAGCCCCCGTCCTATCAAGTATGGCCATCACCGCTGGGAAATTGGAAATGCGTAGTTTACAATTTTCGTTTAGCTCGATCCCGAGTGAATCAATGATGGCCATCAAACCGGCTATTTGGAACGGGTTGAGGGGTTCCTTTTGACCAAGCCCCCGTATCAGCTCTTTTGAATCCAAAGCAATCACCTTCTATAGAACGAATATACAAGGATCTTCACTACAAGGATCATTTGTTGGAATGAACACCAAACCCCATATGTTTATTCATCGGTGTTCCCAATGGGGAAGATTTCCTTGCGGTATTATAAGAGATAGCGTTTACTTAAACACTCTAAAAGTGTTTTGGCGATGAACGATTAGACATCCATTGCCACTGAGAGCGGAGCCGAGATGGATTACTCTGATTCACGTTATAGTAGGCACAGCTTACTCAAGGTAATTGGGAATTCCGGTCAAGAGATGATTTCACAATCTAAGGTCCTGGTGGCCGGCCTCGGGGCTCTTGGATCAACCATCTCAATTTTGCTTGCCCGGGCGGGTGTGGGTTTTCTCCGAATCGTGGACAAGGATGCGCCTGAACTCCATAACCTGCAACGACAGGTTCTGTATGATGAAGACGACGTAAAGAGCGGACGATCTAAGGCGGAAATTGCCCGCATGAAATTGATTGCTGCAAATTCATCAATCGAAATAGAATGTGTTAACGAGGAAATTGGACCGGACAACATTGATCGTTTTTTGGACGGCATTGATGTTGTAGTTGACGCACTGGATAACTCCGCTACCAGATATGTGATAAATGATGCGGTGCTTCTGAAAAAGACACCGTACATTTTCGGAGGAGCGGTTGAGACTTCAGGAAACGTGATGGTGATCATTCCAGGAGAAACCCCTTGCCTGAGGTGCTTATGGCCTAATCCGGACAAAGTAAAAAATCACGCCAAAGCTGATCAGATCGGAGTGCTTTCAGCGGTAGCCGGTGTCGTGGCGTCAATTCAAACAACGGAAGCACTGAAGCTTCTAGTAGGAAAACGCGAAGACTGCCTTTCCGGCTTAATGGTTATTGATGTTTGGAAAAACCTTTACTGCACGGCGAATGTGGAAAGGAACCCTGTTTGTCCGTGCTCGGAACTTGCATGATCAAAAGTTTCCAACGAGTCAGTGAAAAATGTAGTTCAGTAATATCATTTTCTTGACTTCCAGAATCTTGGCTGCTAAATTATCGCCTACTACCAACAACTTATCTCAACTCATGCCGCTCGATGATCGGTAAGTTCCTGTAGTTTAAGTGCTCGCCCGAGCGATTTGGTCTTGTTCGTAACAGACCGTTCATTGATGGTAAATCCAGCCTGCACAGATGGAATACGCACATGAATCCGTTCGAACTGTTTAACGCGAAAGGCATTTACAAAATTGCCATGCTTTACTTCTCAAAATCGCGAGGCCTTGCGATTGTGGGGAAGTGTTTGAAAGGAGACAAGATCGAAGTAGTCCAATTTTCAGGCGAAGTTGACCCGCACACGGGAAATTTCACCGCATTGGACTACAATCTTTCCGATTACCAAGAAGCATCTCCAGTTATAACCAGGAGAGATTTCGAAAATCTTGTAACTTTTATCGAAGCTAAAATAGATCAGCACACAAGAATGAGCATCATCGAACCTGAGCTTATCAAACCCTTACTTGGTGAGAGATCCCGAGCCGATCTGTGTGCCTACATTCAATAAATCGATAATGTTCCATGTAGCATGAGAGGGGAATTCATGATCCTTTCTCATGCTGCCCTCGTTTTCCCTTTCCACATACAAACAACTAAACTGACCTGCCGAGAAACTGTGTAAACAGTCACGTTGCCGTGTTTGCATTTTGCCGAAACCTGTGCAATTCGTATTGGTGCTTAGGTTCAGAGAATATTTTTTCAGGCAAATGGCTTTCGCACCGGAAGCATGCTGGTCTAAAATATGGGTGGATTGAATCTTACAAATGGACTTAAATTCTCTACGGCAATCACTTTTCTGATTGTGTCTATCTGTTGTTTTCTCTTCGGTTGCTCTGATAGCGCACTGGAAGAGAAAAAAAGTTCGGAACAAGACACTAAATCATCGACTCCTCAAAAACTCCAGCGTAAATTCGAGCAAATTAGAGAACGCGGCGAAATAAGAGTAGGTATGCAAGTAGGTTACGTCCCGTTTCAGATGATGGGAGACAAAGGGAAAATAGTTGGTCTTGACGTGGATCTCGCAGGAATGATTGCTTCCGAGCTCAAAGTAGGATTGAGACTTGCACGACATGATTGGAGCGAACTTATTCCGGCACTGCTGGATGACCGAATCGACGTGATCATGTCGGGAATGGCAATTACAGCGGCCAGAAACGCCGAAGCGGCCTTTACCATTCCCGTTATAGAGACCGGACGCATGTTTGCTGTACACTCATCGCAAATGAACAAATTCAAGGTTCTTTCAGATCTTAACCAGCCGGGGGTTTTTGTTGTTTCGTATCCGGATGGATTGGGGGACTTGAAGATCCGAGAGCTTTTGCCAAAAGCGTCATACCGAGAGTTTAGAGATCGAAGCTCCGCATTGACGGAGGTGCTTGAAAAAAGAGCTCAAGCTTTCATTGATGAGGAATTTTCGGTGCGACTCGCATGTGCTATAAACGCAAGAGCCCTGCACAGTAGGTTCATACCTATTAATCATGAAATAATAGCTTGGGCCGTTAACCCCGTTGACGTGCATCTTCTTAATTGGCTGGACAATTTTATTCGAAGGGCGCAAGGTGACGGCCGACTAGAAGATTTGAAAAAAAAATGGTTTCAAGATTACTTTTTTGAACTCGGCTCAGGTGAGAAAAAATTTTGATTCAGGTCGCATGCCGAGCCTCCAGGAAAATATGCTTATAGATACGCACGCTCATTTGGACATGGACCCCTTGGGTTCGTCGATTGTGTCCGTCCTCGATAGAGCTGTTGCAAACGGGGTCGGAAGAATTGTTACAGTCGGCATAGACAATGATTCAGCCGTTAAAGCAAACGTTATTGCTGAAGAATTTGAAATGGTCTTTTCGTGTTTGGGAATACATCCGCATAATGCCGCAAACATTGATGATGCCGATCTTGAAAATATGGAGAAATTGGCATCGCATAAAAAGAATGTTGCCTATGGAGAAATAGGTCTGGATTTCTTCAGGGATTGGTCTCCAAGGTCAGATCAGATACGGATATTCCAGGAACAAATTGCCATAGCAAAAAGGCTGAACAAGCCTGTGGTTATTCACTTGAGATCCGCTTATGAAATGGGATTGGACATGTTGGAACGTAATGCCCCGTTTGCGGATAGTGGAGTGATTCACTGTTTTTCAGGTACCTACGAAGACGCGATCCGAGCGGTGGAGTTAGGATTTTACCTTTCTATCCCCGGCACCATTACCTACAAAAAAAATGAGCAGCTGCGCTCTATAGTGAGCCGCTTACCGGAGGACAGAATCATTTTGGAAACTGACTGTCCTTTCTTGGCTCCGGAACCAAAGCGCGGCAGGGATAATGAACCCTCTTTTATTCTTTACACTGCTCAAAAGGTAGCTGATGTTCGAGGAGTTTCGCTCCCGCGATTAGCGGAAATCACCACCCAGAACGCCTCCCGTGTGTTTCGATTTCCCAATCTATAAGGAAATGCTGAGCATGACATCACTTGAATGGGCATTCGATTTCGATATGCACCACCTCCAGCGCGATGTGTCCGTTCATAGTGCCGGCATTTTCAAAGCCGTGGAAATCATGTTCGAGAATATCTTCTTGCGACAACATCAGGATTTTTTTTATAATTTAAAGAAAATTCCGGGGGTAGGATCATGGCCAAGCTTGAAGAACAAACAACTCCGGAAGAGTTGCTGAAAGAGATCAAAGATGGTGCTCTGAAGCAGGATCTCATTAAAAAGTACAAGGTTTCGGAACAAGATCTGGCGATGATGCTGCTTCCTTTGTATCGTGAAGGAAAGCTGACCAAAGAGGAATTCAATGATTTCTTCAGGGGTATAGCCGTCACCGGTGGAGACATTGCTTCCAGAGATTCATCGCATGACGACACACCTTCGGAAATACTCCGTTCTTTGGCTAAGACCCTGAGATTCGGTAAGACCGAGAACAAGCTGGGTCCGGCGAACGAAAAAAATGCTGAAATCGAAATAGCATCCCCTACTATAGTTGGGAAGGCGGAAACAGAACAAGCCAGTGTGAGCCCACCCGAATCCGGCAAGTTAGAGGAACACGCAGATGCTCAGCAAGGGGATACTGGTACTCCGGTGAAAGGATTTACCCCGAATACGGAAACGAGTGTTGAAAGCACGGCTGAAGCTAGCGGCCTAAAGCTGGTTGAACTAAGCCCTGAAGCAGTTAACAAGAAGGAATCTCTTTCTCACGAGAGCCTTCGGATCGATTCGGCCAAATTTGCATCACTATTGAATACGATATTCTCGAGACTCAATTCTATTGAAGACAGAGTGGCGTTACTGGAACAAACTTTGAAAGATAAAACGACCTGAATTCTATTCGTTTGTATTTTCTGGAGAACGACAAGATTAGAAAATGAAATCCAAAATTGAACTCAAATTGGGAGATATAACGAAATCTGATACTGAAGCCATTGTCAATGCCGCGAATAGAAGTTTATTAGGTGGCGGAGGAGTTGACGGCGCCATACATAGAGCTGCAGGACCGCAGTTGTTGGAGGAGTGTAAAACTCTTGGAGGTTGTGAAACTGGAGACGCCAAATTGACGAAGGGTTACAACTTACGAGCAAAAAATGTGATCCATACTGTTGGGCCGGTTTACAGAGGTGGAAACTCCGGAGAACCTGAACTCCTCGCAAGTTGTTACAAAAGATGCTTGGAAATAGCGCATCAAGCCGGAATAAAATCCATAGCTTTCCCATCCATAAGCACAGGAGCCTACGGTTATCCTCAAAAGGCGGCATCGGAAATCGCATTGAGGACATGCATAGAGCAATTGGAGCGTTTTCCCGAGATAGGTAAAGTGGTATTTGTCCTTTTCGATAAATCAGCTTTGGAACAGTTCCGCCTAACTTTAGAGTCACTGTGAGTTTTCGATCAAAGTGGTTTTAGATCTCCACTCTCCCAATTTTTCACCACGTATCGAAAAGAAATCGTATCGACATTTGCGAGGGGGCCATGTGTTCTGAGTTTGACCAATACATCGAAAGATCGGAATTAGGGCTAATACATGGACGTTTCCAGGTGCTTCACAACGATCATATGAAATACATACTCGCCGGTAAGGCGAGATGTAATTTTCTTATCATTGGAATTACAAATCCGGATCCGGTGTTGACGAGGGAAGATCCTGCAGACCCGGGCCGCAGCGATGATGACGCCAACCCCCTTACATACTACGAACGTCATATTATTGTTAATGAATGCTTGCTCGAGGAAGGCCTTTCACCTTCGGAATTCACGGTCGTGCCGTTTCCGATTAACTTTCCGGAATTGTACAGGTATTACATACCTGAAGAAGTCGTAATTTATTTAACGATCTATGATCGGTGGGGTTTTCGTAAACTTGACATGTTTCAGTCTCAAGGATTGCAGACGCAAATTCTGTGGGAACGAAGTTCAAGCGAAAAAGGAATAACAGGTAATGCGGTCAGGGAGTTGATGAGAGAAGAAGGTAACTGGGAGCATTTAGTTCCTTCGGCTTGCGCTCGAAGGCTTAAGCAGTGGAAAATCCCGTTTAGAATGATGCAGCGCCGGCGCATCTTCGCACATAATTTATGAGGTCTTGCACAGACTCGTTTACTGCATGAATTTTGTCGAAATCAATAAGAGAGTGATTGAGCTTCTGCAGAATGAGAGCATCGCCTCCGCAGCCTCCGGGAATTATTCCGGCAAAGAAGTATCCGAGTTTCTCAAAAAAATCCGCAGCCGCAACGCTTGATGGTTCCATCATGTTCAGCCGGACATGATGAATGTTGAGATGGTTCTGCCTTAATCTCGTCAATTCAGCCTTGATCTCTTCTGAAGAATTTTTCGAAAAAGAATCTACCCAGATCTCTACGTGTTCTTGAATTCCTGAAATGATTATTCGGAAACGCGATTCCGGAGCAAAAGATTCAAATTCAGGTTTGATTAGTTTGCGTTTAATGTTCAGTGAACTAAAAAGTCCTGCAACTCTTGTTACATGGTTGTCCGGACAGTATATCCGTTCAGCCTTACCGTCATTCAACCGTAAGAAAAAAGTAATCAGAGTTTCCCGTTGCGACAGTTTTTCGGTTAAACCTTTAAATGATTCGGTTTCCGGAATATAGGCCAGAAGAACTGCTGTTTCACGAAAACCGAGATCGACCGCTGTTTTCTGAGAAATGACGTGGTTTGTAACAGCTTGGCTATATAAACCCATAAAACCGAATTTTCGTGCCCAATCAATCAAGTAGACGGTCAATTTCTTGAAAATACCAAGACCCCTGTATTCGGGTTTGATGGCGGCCATTCCGATTTCCGCCAGGTAAGGCGATTCAGACCTTATCAACAATCCGCAATGACCGGCGAATTGGCCATTATCCGTCACGGCTGCTGCGAATTTCATATGACCTGATTCGATCAAGCCGGTCAGGCGATTCGGGAAATAAACCTCCTTGAGTGAATACGAATAACCGTACGCACCATAAATATTTCGAGTAATTTCTATTGCTTCACTAGGTTCGACATCTCGTAATGTGACTTTGACATTTTGTGTCGGAGTTACTGCGGTGCTGACTGCTTCGAATCGGCAATTCTCGGAAACACCACTTACCGATTGTGATTCGGCATATTTGATGAGAACAGTCTCTTTTCCTTCATCGCCCAAATTGTTGAAATGGACCTCGTTCATCAAAGAACGCATTTTTTGTGTTCCCTTACCCGGAACTAATTTTAGGCGTTCAGCGCTGAATGGTAATCCCTTGTCTCTGACCTTGATTTGAATCCCGGCGGCAGTCGGCTCTACGGTGATCACGAAAAGTGCTTGCTCATCCTCCGTAAATGCATGCTTGATTACGTTGTCAACCGCCTCATAAACGGCATCGATAATGTCTTGAATCTTCTCTTCAGAGAAGCCGAACTTGCAACACACTCCTCTCACATATCCGGCTATTATGGGCCAATATGAAACATCATTTGGAACAGTGAGGCTCGACTGCTCACATTTCTTCATCATGATCACTGTTACTCAAAATAGAATAGAGGATATATGCAACAAAGCACGTGAATAGACCAATCCCGAAGAAAATCTTTACTATGGGTGAGACGGCAGACGGTGAAAAAAAAGCCTCTATCACTCCTGCTATGATCAACATTGGCACACATGCCAATGCCAGTATGCCTGCTTCTTTACTTCTGTATGAAAGGTATTCAAGACGACGATATTTTCCTGGATCGAGCAGTGCGGATCCGATGATTAGCCCTGCAGCTCCACCTATTAAAATCGCTGAGACTTCCAATGCTGCATGCGGAATTACGAAAGACCAGAACTCCAATGCCAATCCGTGTCGTGCACACAATGCCGCCACTGTCCCGATTAAAATTCCATTGAGAGCCAATAAATAGATTGGACCCATCCCGAATGTTATTCCCGATGCAATTATGAGAAATGTTACGGAAATGTTATGAGTCATGAGCCGAGTTGATGCCATAGGAGCAATGGTGAATACGTCTTGAAACCAAACTTTGCCCTGCTCGACGGAGTAAATGATCGATTCGGGAACAATGAGCTCAATAAACCCCATTTCATACAAACCGAGCACGTATCCGACAATTCCTGCGAAAAAGAATGTCGAGAATGAGATGGCAATATAGGAAACATTATTTTTGCATGTTGCCGGAAAGGTTCGGCCAAAGAATTCCACAATGGAAGTTCTTCGCGTAGGAGGTTTTCTGTATATGGTTCCGTGCACGCGAGAAACCAGAGTATTCAGGTAGACGATCAGTGGGTGTTCCGAATCTACAATGACATTCGATGATTTTAGAGCCGACAAATCCGAGATTGTTGCAGAATACAAACTGCCAAGTTCCCAGATTTCTCCTCTGGACAAAACACGAGTGGAATCTTTACTCAGAGCCTGTTCCAAGGCTTCGAGTTTATTCCAGTCAGGTTGTCGATTTTTTATAAAATCGTCTATGTTCAAAGAGATTAAACCCGCAATTTGAAAATAAATCAGATGATCGGGTGATTAAAAGAATTCACTACATGTCTCCAAGTTTGCACATTTCTCATTTTATCACGATCGTGAAAGTCTTATAATCCACCGGATCTTATCACGCATGATCACAAGGCTCTGGACTTATGGACAGGCAGGCCGAAGTCATAAGAATAGAAACCCCGGAACATTTCCTGCTCGAATTTCGCCGGGCAGGTATAGGAACCCGATCTCTCGCGTACACCATTGATCGACTCATCCAAATCACTTTCATAGCAATTG
>CAZTJA010000030.1:23420-30386 GCA_964613745.1 uncultured Syntrophaceae bacterium | reverse complement strand
CATCGCACTGATCGCCCTCAGGTTCAAAGTCCTTGGCATCTATAAGGAGGCACTCTTCTATTGCTATCGGCGGCCGCAGAAAGCTTCTGCTTTCAAAGTCTATCAAAGAGAAGAATCCAATGTGAGCAGTATTGGCGATCCTTGGAAGCGATCTAAAAATTTTATAAAGCTCGTCGGTTACCAACTGAATTAATGCGGATCGTTTCTTATCTCCCAATGGAAATCTTCGATCCAGAAGCAGAGTGAGGGATCGGATGCCCGTATTCACAACATCTTTTCCCCCACGCATGGTTTCTTTTCCAAGGAACGAGATGGCCCATCGCAGAGTATTGTAATCCCAATCGGCTGCTTCCTGAGCGAAAAAGCTCAATACGACATTGGGTGTACCAGCCTTCAAAGCTGCGGATACGGTAGATACGATTTTTTCCGGGTCATTGGGTTTCGTTACCACCGTAGTGATATCGAGCGGAGTTTTCTTCTCAACCGCAAGATAGGAACCGAACTTGTCCTGGCAAGTAAGCTTTCGGCCGTTGCCGTTCGGTTCAATGTTGAACATGAATGTTCCGCCATCCGATGAGGATCCACCCCTCGCATTCCAAAACTTGTCGGCTACTGGGCTAAATCTTGGATCTTCAGAAGAGAGAGATCGCAAAGTGGCATCAATAGCCTGTTTCTCTGAACAGACAAGCCCAATTTGAACATCTCCGTCATAAATAGAAAATACCTGAGGACGAAGCATTGCCGTATCGGTAATACCGATCAGTTGGAAGGTATTTTTTTCAGGGATGTTTCGCGCGATGATGAAAAACCAGGGCCCGTCGGGAGATGCTTGAATATGTGTAGATTGCACCTGATCATACAAGTACTGTTTTTCGGGCGGTAAAAGATCAAAATCCAATTCGCCCGTCGGTGCAAGAGCCTCAATTATCACCTCAAGAGGATAGCCGTAAACGCGATTCCACAAATCAAACAACATGACGCTTACTTCGGTATCGGTCATGAACTGGGGTACAAGACCTCGTTGCTTCAAATAGTCGCACGTTGCGTGATAATTCGCGAAATCTCCGTTGTGCACAAGCGCTTCATTCAAACCCGTGAAGGGGTGAGCACCGCCTGGATGCCAAACTCTTCCTCTTGTGGGATACCGTTGGTGTGCAATCCAAACATGTGCTTTAAAATCATCAAGCTTGTAGTATTTCACAACATTCTCAGCGTAACCCACTATCTTCATGATCATTACGTTTCGGCCGTGTGAAAGCACGAAAGCCTGTTTTTCACCGAGGGAACTGTAAAACATTTTATTAAGTCGAACGGAGTTACGGCTTATGAATTCGTCTTCAATCCATCTATCAGGAAATGCAGAAAAACCGTTTTCATCTGAAAATGCCTTGAGAACGCTAGGTTTCACTCGAACAAAAGCACGCCAAACATCCGGAGGTGCAACCTCTAAACCTTCCAAATCACGGAAATCGGATATATGGTCAACCAGTTCCTCGTGCTCCACATCAAAAAATGGCGTCACGCACTTTTCTTTGAGCGTTGTCAGACAATCCGGCTCCAGTAAAGCCACATTCAGCATGTAATGGGAATCCAGCACTTCCTGTGAAATTCCCAATTGGTCGGGGTTGAATCCAACCGCTGCAATCCCACCGCCTTTTCCGTTGCCTCGGTTGTGCATTCTCAACGACGGTTCAAAAATGTGTTTGCCTGAAACGGGAATAGTCGCTGCGAATCCGGTGACCCCGCAGCCGCCTTCATCGGCTGCTTTCTCATTAAACCGGAAATCGGGTTTACCGAATTCTTTTATTCGGGAGGCCAAAAATCGTTTTGCGAAAAGCTCTCTTTGATTCATTCATACCTCAACGTATCGGCCGCCGAATGTCGTCATCCGGAATTTCCGAGTCGTAATCGATGTGTGCAAGAACGTCCGTATTACCCACAAGCTCTTTAATACTGCTCATTCCAAGCCTGAATAGAATTTCCTGGAGCTGATCCTTCCAGCAGGAAATCATGTTGATGATCCTTTGTGTACCCCAAGCGAGGTCCATCAAGGCAACCAATTCCAGATCCGTAGTAGCTATACCTCTTGCGCATCCCCGACCGCTTTCGCAATTGTGACAACGTATGCATTCCAGAGATACGAGTTCGGCAGTCCCGGTGACAACTCCGTCAGCTCCAAGTGCAATGGCCTTCGCAATGTCAAACGCCGTTCTGATACCGCCTGACGCAATCAAGGTAACATGCTCGCGTACACCTTCATTTTTCAAAAAATTATGAACCTTGGGGATAGCATACTCGATCGGCATGGCGATATTTTTCTTAGCCACATCCGGAGCGGCTCCCGTTCCCCCATAGGATCCATCAAGGTGTATTATGTGGGCTCCGGCATAATAAGAACCCACTGCAACCATGTCCACATCTGAAGGAGTGGATACTTTGACGGATACCAACCCTAGAGGATTGATGGCTTTTATCCAGTCAATATGCTTCTTGTGGTCTTCAACGGAATATACCGAATGGAAAGGAAAGGGGCTGAACAGGCTCGATCCGGGTACGGTTTCCCTGATTCTGGCAACCGCCTCCGTTACTTTAGGACCTAACAGATGTCCGCCTAAACCGGGCTTTGCACCCTGAGCATACTTGAACTCAACTATTTTGACTCGCTGAATGGTCTCTTCTTTTACCCCGAAGAGCCCAGTAGCAACCTGAGTAATAATATTGTCGTCAAAAGGATACAGGGCTTCGGGATATCCTCCTTCTCCTGTGCAGGTGAACGATCCCCATGCCGCAAACGCCTTGATTCGGCTCAGCATCGTGATCTGACTGATTGAACCAAAGGACATGCCACCGCCGTAAACCGGGATAGGTATTACGATGTCGTGACGATTGTCGTTTCTCCTATTCAATGCTACCGAGGTGTCGATTGCCGACTTGTCTAGTTCCGGCTTAGGTGGTTTTTTCGGGAAGACGAATCTGAGTTTATCGAAGCCGCCTTCGGAATCACCGATCCGATATTCAGTGTCATTCTTGGGTAACTGACCTGTTTCAGACATGTACCAGTTACTCACGAGAAGATCGGGAGTCCATCTCTTGTCTCCCAAAGCAGGAGTACTGGGATTAAGTTTAACCTTAATTGCCTTAACCGGGCAGTTGATCACGCATCTGTTCGATTTTTTTGAGCAATCAATACCGAGGCACAGATGATCCTGAGGCGGAGCAAGCTTGTTGCCTTGAACTTTGAAGACATTCTCAGGGCACACCGCTATGCATCGCAAGCAATCCGTGCAGGCTTCCGAAACAACCACGGCATATTTGCCCATTCCATGCCCGAAACGTGACGGTGTGGGTACGACTTCCGCGCGAGGAACTTCACTCCATATATTCTTATAAGGCATTGGGGTAAATCCTGTCCGATCTATTTACGGTTTCCGAAAATCTGGGCGAAGGTATCATTCTCAAGGCTCTCTCGAAACATCACGCGACCTTGCTCGCCGCGCAGTCTCCTTACTTCTCTGATACCCATAGCTCCCATCATTTCGAGAAGTTGATTGTGCCAAGCCCCTATTAAATTTATGATGCGCCGAGCTCCGTATTTGGGATCGATGCCGGCGATTGAAGCAGGGCAATCACCGCCTTCACGGCAGTTCCTGCAGACCCTGCACTCAAGAGCGATAAGCATTGGCACGTCTACGCCGACTATGTTGGCTCCACAAAGTATAGACTTAATCACATGTTCCGCCATTGCCACTCCACCGGAAACCATGAAGGTTACCTGGTCTCGAATACCGGCGGACAGTAGCGCCGCATGTGCCTCCTTTGTGAGGTCTTTCAGGTGCAATCCGTTTTCAGTTCCCGGTTCATAACCACGCTCATCGGCCACATAGTGTATAAGGTCAAATCCTGCATGATGATAATCAACGATGTTTTCCAGATTTTCTTTGCTGGATATTGCCGGAATGCGGATGGATACCAGTAAATCCGACTTCTTGGATTTCAGTTCATTCATCCTAATGCGAGCATTCGGACCATCGGATATTTCAACCATCCGGAAAGGATCGAGGGGCAGATCACTCTCCGATTCATCCAGAACAGGGATGATGTTTTCGGAGTAGTTGAGAAGCTTCATTGCTTGGGATTGAGAAACGAACATAAGTGTCTGAAGCCGAGAAGCGGCCATGGCTATTGCCGAAAAGACACCGTCCGAAACATCCCCGAAGGGAAGCAAATCACATAAGATTGGAATCGGGACTCTAATTGAGTGATTCGGCTTCGTAAGTAATTTTCCATCCGTATCGAAGCTCAGTGAAGCGGGTCGGGAACCAATATCTACGACCGTAGAAATATACTCTCTCCCGTGTATCCCATCCCTCGTGGGTCTCACTATCTCGCTCATGTCGGTCCACATCGAATCGAAACCCGGACCGGAGAAGCGACCACCATACCCCGCACCTGAGACGGGTATCTTTCCTGTTGCAGCCTGATCCCATGTAGCGGTTATAATCTCGGGAGTATAAATATCGTCTCCGAGAGATTCCCATTCGGGATTTAAGGTCTTATGAATCAGTCTTTTGGGACAGCCCTGAACGCATCTAAAGCAATTCTTGCACAGCTCGTCTATTGTGTCCGCCATGATATCTACCGAAAAACTGCGTTGCCGGTAGACGTTGTACACGCACATGTGCTTTACGCATTTGGCGCACTTAAGGCATCCTTCGCCCCAATCAACTATTCCGGATCGACCTATGGCCGGCAATCTATTCGGAGTCGGGTGTACGTCTATATGATATTTCTTCGGCATAGAATTTCTTTCAGATCAGACTTGAGGCCGTTTTTCCAGGCCTGCAGCCGCTAGAATCTCAGGGACTTTTTGCTCCCATTCGATTGCCATAAGGTGAATACCTGCAGTACCAGGTATTTCTCGGACCTGTTGGATGGTTTCAACGGCGATTTTTATGCCTTCTTCCGCCTGTTTTTCCTTAGGAACGCCGGCCATTCTGTCGATGAGTTCTTTGGGGACATCCATGCCGGCTACTTTCTCAGCCATATATTTGGCCATTCCAACGCTTTTCATAGGGGTAATGCCTGCAAGAATCTTAACCCTGTCGGTAAGACCCTGATCAGCAGCCTGTGTCATGAATTCAGCGTATCGGGGTACATTGAAAATGCATTGCGTCTGGATAAAATCAACACCGGCATCGACCTTTTTTCCAAGGCGAACAACTCTCCAGTTTATCGGATCGGCAAAAGGGTTCTCTGCAGCTCCTATAAACATTTTGGGGGCAACCTGAATATCCTCGCCTCCTATAATCTTTCCCGTGTCTCTCATGTCTCTGACAGTCCGTATGAGTTGAATGGAGTCCAGATCAAAAACGCCGATGGCTTCCTTTTGATTTCCGAAGCAGTGATGATCACCGGTCAAACACAGTACATTGCGAATTCCCAATGCATAAGCTCCAAACAAATCACTTTGGAGAGCTATACGATTTCTGTCCCTCGTCACCATTTGAAGTACCGGTTCAAGGCCCAAGTTCTTGAGAATCCCGGATGCCGCCAGGGATGACATGCGAACGATCGCCGTCTGGTTGTCCGTAACATTTACTGCATCAACACAGTCTTTCAAAAAAGCTGCCTTTTTTTCCAATACACTGACATCCGAGCCCTTGGGCGGTCCGCATTCGGCTGTCACTGCGAAATGACCCGCACCAAGAACCTTTTCGAGACGGCTTTCTGTGTTCACGGTTTTTGATCCTCCCTAATCACTCTTCGGGGTCCACCGGCATGAGAAGTAGACCAATCCACCGGTGGAACGTATTCACATAATTTATCCAACTCACCCAGAGCTGCCAAACGATCAATAATCATGTTCCAACCACAGGGAATCTCCGGGTTTACTTCACACAAACCGTTCTTTGAACCGCCGCATGGACCATTCATCAGCTTCTTCGAACACCTTGTCACCGGACAAACGGCTCCGAAATAGCCAAGCTTACAATTGCCGCATCCTAAACAGTTTTCCTGCCAGACGCCTCGACTCTGAGTTTCACCGATGAATAAAGTGTTCAATGCAGGAATGATGGGCTTATCCGTATACACACGAGCCAGAGCTTGCACACCGGCTCCGCATCCCAACGACAATATTGCTTGGTGTTCCGGGACAAGTTGAGCAATCTGCTCTATAAAGTCGTCCACACATTGACGATCAAGACACGCTTCAGTAATGACCGGATCTTTTCCTTCTTTTCGGTAGGCAAGCTTGAGTGCTGCGACGAGCAGCATAGTTTCTCGGTTTCCACCTGCTGCACACTCTGCAACGCACGAATCACATCCAACAACCAGTACCGAAGAATACCGGTCAATCATTTTCTTTATTTCTTCGATTTCTTTTAGTTCTGCAACTATCACGGGAAACTCCTTGGCCGGTCGCGAGACCTACCTGGGGGGTGAGAGTGCTGGAGCATGTTCCAGCCGATTACTCACGGGCGATTGTATTAACCGGCTATCTTGGTTAGAGCAGGTATGGTTCCGAAGGACTCGAGTTTTGTAGCGAATTCGAGTAATTCCTTGTCCAACCCGGGTAAATCCATAGGGCGAAAATGAATGAAGCGTACTCTTTCGGGTTGAATTCCAAGTCTGGTCAGCCATGATTTTGCGTAGTCCGCTCGCTTGTGAGACCGTGCCGAACCTTCCATGTAGTGGCAGGCCTCTTCGGAACATGCGAGAACAAGCACTCCTTCCGCTCCGGATGCTAAGGATCTCAAAATATGATGAGCTTCGACTTTGCCGGAACACGGAATGGAAATAAGACTTATACCTGGTCTTGACCTAGCGAATTTCTTGTGTTCGTCTCCCTTGAATAAACGCAAATTACGGCAATGAAACACGACTATGTTTGTGGGGATTCGGTCCATTTTAGATCATTATTCACCTTTCAGCGACAAAGGCCGCAACTCCCTATTATGAGAAAGA
>CAZTJA010000030.1:0-23320 GCA_964613745.1 uncultured Syntrophaceae bacterium | reverse complement strand
CGTTTCACTCCGTCGTTCCAACCCTTCCTCCAATCCTTGTAGAAAAAAGAGATGCCCTTGTTAGCCGCTACTGCTTCACCAACTTCTTTGAGCAATTCATGTTTTTGAAATCGACTGTACAAAAGAGTTGTTGAGAAAGCATCGAATCCCTTGATTTCTGCAATTTCCGCTATCCTGTCCAAGCGGTAATTAAAGCAAATAGTGCATTTTTGCGCTTCGCGGTACACAACTTCTCTGAGCCATTCCTCCATGGAACCAACAATAGAATCGTTTAACACTTTAATGTTGTTGGATTCAGTGTAGATTTTGAATGCCTCTAAACGACGCAGATACTCGGAGTACGGTTGGATGTTCGGGTTAAAAAAGACCGTTGTAACATCATGTCCGAGAGATTGTAGGTCGCTGAATGGGTGTACAAGACAGGGCGCACAGCATGCATGCAGAAGTATTCTCATGAAAAAGGTTGTCTCCTTAGGGACGATCTGATATGCGAAACATTAAGCCGGTCAGGCAAAATAATAAAGTAGGGGCTCTGTTTATGAAAAAGTCCGTGATAGTATTGTTCGTGATCATAACCATAGCCACTCCAATTGGGGCATTTTCATCCGACCAAACGATTTACTTAAACGCATTCGGTGAAACTGCAACCGCTTACCTCAATGATTCATTCCTATTATTGGGAACTACCGCGGATGGATTTGTTGGGGACATTATCTCGAAAGATACTGCTAACGAAATAGTAAACAATGTACAAAAGAGAGTAAGGCTAATTAGAGCAAAACTCAAGGCCGTTTCTGGAACGAGAATAGCAGAATTGGATGCAAAACTCGTGGGTCTCCTGGATAATGCCTTTGCCTGCATGGATCATCAAGCCTGGGCTCTAACCCAATACATAGAAGAAAAAACGCCCGACGCGGCACGTAGATTCGAATCCCAGCGCACGGAATGTTTGTCCCGTCTCAAAAAAATTGCAGACTTTTATACGGCTTTGCCGCCGTCCCCTGAAGCTGCCGAACCCCTGAGTACACGCTGATCGCCAACCCGCAAAGTGAATTTTTCCCGATCAAAGTACTCCAATAATGGAATATTATATTTCCGGGAAGACGCCGTGATTTCATTAAACTGTGACGGCGTCACACCTCCGTGTTTTTTTATGTAATCAATAAGCTTGGCTTTGACTTCGGACACGTACTCCGACGAAAAGTAGATTTCATCTTTGACTCGAACGATCTTGCCCTCTTTCTCCAGGATTCCCAGCAGACTTCTTATCCTCTTCTGGTCCGAACCGACCGCTACAATTATTTCTTTGAGCAACGGGGGTTGATTTTTCCCTTTCTGTATCAAACTGAATATCTTGTCCTGCAACCCCTTTTCATCTTCCTTCAACTTGACCTGATGACCGGCAAGCCGAATCAGATCTCCGAGATCTTCAACCTCGAGCTTCGATACCAAATGTTCAAGCACTGAGCGGAAAAGCTTATCTGATCCTGGTATTGTGGATCGTAATTCTTGCTTCGATATGCCTTCGCGCAATGGTTGATCGTTGTGAAAAGCTGCAAGTCGCTCCAGTATTCTTTTCCGGATTAGTTCGAAGAAATCGCCATGAACAAGTTTGTTTTCGGCTGCATCGTACCTTATTATTCTGCGGTTACTCTTGAGGTGCTCGAGAATTTTGTCCAGCCGCTTTGATTGCAAACCGCTAAGACCCAATAGTTCGTTTCTACTAACCCCGGGAAGTCCGCCGCTCCTCACTAGAGATGCAACGATTCCAGTTTCATCGGCATTATCCATCTCCAGGAAAATCTTTGCTGAACGAGCCTTCAATTTCAGGCCACGTGGATTCACGATCACTCCACCGCCCAGCGTGACGTTTGGTGACAATGCCCTGATCACAAAACGATCCCCCGTTGCAGGCACGATTGGTGCGGAGGTTCGCAATTGAGCCAAAATTTCCTTACCTCCTTCAAGGACTTGAAGGTCAGGCAATACGACTCGGGCTTCAACTTCCGACGTATAATGGTGTAATCGGACCTTTTTCCTATTCTGGACGGGTATGGGGCTTCGGCCTAAAGCTTTAAGTCTTACGTCTACAATATAAGATGGTTTGAAGTCCGCAGTGTGTGTTACCACATCTCCCCGGTGAATCTGATCCTGCTCCACAGACCTCAAATTTACGGCCACCCTCTGACCGGGCAGTGCTCGTTCTTCAGTCAATTTGTGTGATTCGATGGACCGAACGGATGATTTTATCTGGCTCGGTAATATTTCGATTTCATCGCCGACTGCAATGGAACCGGATATAAGTGTTCCCGTAACAACTGTGCCGTGCCCTTTCAAAGTGAATACACGGTCTACGGGGAGTCGCAATGAGCCATGGACAGGTTTGTCTTCAATTCTCAAGGCCAATTCCCTGATTACGCCTTTGAGTTCGTCGATTCCGTCACCGGTTTTTGACGAGACTCGTACCATCGGAGCGTTTTCGAGAAAGGTATTCCGGACCGCCTCTTGAACATCCTCTTCAGCCAACAGGGCCAGTTCCTCGTCCACCAGGTCTGATTTTGTCAATACAACCAGACCTAATTTCAGGTTAAGAAGACTCAAAATGTCGAGATGCTCGACGGTTTGGGGCATAACCCCTTCGTCTAAAGCAATGACCAAGGCAGCGAGGTCTATGCCTCCTGACCCTGCGACCATTTGTCTGATAAACTTTTCATGACCCGGAACGTCCACAATTCCTATACGGAGATCATCACCTAAATCCAGATGTGCAAAACCCAACTCAATGCTGATCCCGCGCTGCTTTTCTTCCTTCAACCGATCGGTATCCGTCCCGGTGAGCGCTTTGACCAACTGAGTTTTCCCGTGATCAATGTGGCCTGCGGTGCCTAATATTACTCTCTTCATCTGTTCATCTTTCAATCACTCAGGCCAAATTTCAATTGTTCTCTTGAGCGGAAAATTGTACGCAGTGTCGGGACCGAACCATTTGTCATAGATCTTTTTAAAGGTTCCGTCCGCCGCCATGTCCTGAATACCGAAATTGATCAAATCGCGCCATGCTGAATCATCTAGTGGCAGAGCAATTGAAATACCTTGAACATCATCGGATGCCGGCAAAAGTTCAAAGCGACCAGGACTTTGGGCTACATATTCCATGAGAACCATGCCTGAATCCAGCCACGCTGCAACTTTGTTGTTTCCTAAAGCAAAGGATATTGAGGCTCTATCCGGGAAGGACACAACATTTTTCTCGGCATTCTCGTCACCCAGTCTGGTGAGCAACTTTATGGCGGATTTCTCGGAAATAGACCCCTGAAGCGCACCTATCTTGTTGCCCTTCAGGTCACTGATGCTTTTGAACTTGTCCTTATGGACCATGAGATTATGAGAATCAAAGAAATAAGGTACAGAGAAATCGAATTCCGTCTCAAGGGATCTGCGATGAACAATTCTACACAAAACTGCATCGACCTTGCCCTGAGTCAAGGCCTGACCCCAATTCTTATCGTTGATTTTGACCCGATCCAACTGGAGCCCCATATGTTTAGCCAACTCCTGGGCGAAATCTACTTCGAATCCAACCCATTCACCGCTTTGGTTTACAAATCCTTGGGGAATGCGGTTGTAAGGGAGCCCTATTCGTACTACATTGGATTTCGTTACTCGGTTGTACGTCTCTCCTGCCGCACTCTCTCCCGGGAAAAGTGACGGAGCAAGTAAACAGACTAAACCCAAAGTGAAAATGCCTAATACGTGTCTCACGAGTCTTGAAAAAACACATTCATTCGTGAGTCTTGCCTCACCGAGTTTAAAAAGAATTGCAGTTGATCCGAACACGTTTTGCCTCCGAGGGAAATGACATAAAGTAAATCCTCCTGAATGACCATCCTCTATGAGTACACGAAAAGCAATTCTGAAGGCGGTGTAGACGAGATAGTTGTCAATATTTTGTGAACTGCAATGTTGAAATGATCTCCGAACGGCAAATCGAATCGTAATTAGAAATCATTCCACCGAAGATTCTTCAGGTCGGTCTTCATCAGACGGTTTTGAGATTTTTTTTGATGCGCTTTTCTCAGGGTCACGTATTATTTCTTCGCGTGTAACTTCTATGACCGTTTCTTCGTCAACCTTGACGAACATGGTTTCAGCCAACGGATTATGTTTCTGGACTACTCCGGATCCCTGGGCGGTTTGAACGGTCTTTCCCACCCTTGGTAATCCTTTCTTGAAATCTTCGTATGTAGAATGCTCATAACTCAAGCAGCACATAAGGCGACCGCAAACGCCGGAAATCTTGGTGGGATTCAACGACAAATTCTGAGTTTTCGCCATTTTTACGGAAACCGGGCGAAAGTCCGTGAGAAAACGTGAGCAACACAGCTCTTGTCCGCAGCAAGCTAATCCCCCGGTCATTTTCGCTTCGTGTCTGACTCCTATTTGCCTCATTTCGATTCTGACCGGAAATCTTGCTACAAGTTGTTTGACCAACTCTCTAAAATCTACGCGACCTTCGGCGGTAAAATAAAAAACGTACTTTGATCCATCAAAGAAGCATTCGACTGCAACAAGCTTCATGGGTAAGTCAAGTACTTCAACACGTTCCAAACAATAAACGTATGCTTCATTTTCCTTCTGTGCGCATCGATTCTTTTGGTCGAAGTCTGCCTTAGTCGCTTTACGAAGGACCTTTCGCAGGTTTTCAAGCTGCGAAACTTCGATCTCCCGTGTAAACGGAGCTAGAGCTATTTGTCCGAGTCCCATCCCCTTTTCGGTTTTGACGATTACCCAATCAGCCATGGTTAAAGGTAAATCATCAGTGTCGAAGTGATAAATCTTGCAGGCATATCCAAATCTGACACCGCAAACTTTAACTGCTATCTTCGGCTCCGAGCTATCCGAGGGTCGATCGACTCTAAATATCTCTTCGGATTCATCAGGTTCGGGTGACCATTCGGAGAGATCTGATTCATATTCGCTGCCGTTATCGGAGTCTTCCGTATATCCTTCATCATCTAAAGCGACCACCGGTTTCTCTTCGTCTTTGAACTTCTTTGAATCGTCCGTCTTGTGGTGGTGCGAGAATTTTTTGTGATGGCGAGAATGTCTAGGCTTGCCTTCCATTTGGTGTTTTTCTTTGGCTTCTCCTGCCACGCCACCCCATTGTCTTGGCATATATGTTTTGTTTTTATCTTTTGATTCAGTCATATTGGATTTTGAACTCGTCTTTAGGCGATTGCTACCGCAGAATAGCAGCTAATCGATTAAAATCAATAGTAATAAAGACAGTGCACTCTCTCAACCGGCCTTTATGCCATATGAGTTGCCGCACAAAATCCGAAGTAGCCCGAGAAACATTCGGTCTAGGATGAGATTGCGATTCACATTGTATTCCGCCGACAAGAGGGATTTCGATTGAACAACTATATCGTAAACTTCCAACAATTGTCGGTCGGTGTACGATTCTGATCCAGTCTTAATGGAAGCATAATGATCCTGGTTTAAATAAGTCGCTGAATCGGGACCCGTTCGAAAGACAAAGACATCTCGTATCCAACCAATGGCAAGCTCTAGAATTTCAATTGCAACATTTTTATCCCCTGAAAGCTGAGCGGAAAACGCGAGGAGTCCTGAAATACCGAATTGAGACGGATCTTCGAGTATCTCGAAAGTTCGGCCACGCAACTGCATCAGTTTGGATCCGTTCAGTTCAAGCGCCTTTGACAGACTGCCTCCGGACATGCTTGCTAGTTGAGCCGCAACTACATTTTCTACTCCGTGCTTTTCCAAACGTTCTTGCACGGTGTTTATCTGCAGGGGCCCGAACCGGACCTGCCTACAACGAGATCGTATAGTGGGCAGAAGTTGCGCCGGGTTGGCCGTGATAAGGATTATAATGCGGTTATTAGGAGGCTCTTCAAGAGTTTTCAAAAGAGAGTTTTGAGCAAATCGATTAAGGAGGTGGGCATCATCAATGATTGCACACCGGTAAAGGGCCTCGGTGGGAGCAAACCTGAACCGATGCTGGAGATCTCTGATTACGTCAATTTTGATTGTGGATTTTTCAGGTCGAATGATAAACAGGTCCGGGTGAGTTTGCCCATGGATTAGTTTACAGCTTCGGCATTCGCAATCCAAACGTTCCGTGAAATGAGCGCAGTTGAGCATTGCGGCGAAATGGAGGGCGCTCTCGAATTTCCCTATTCCCTCCATCCCGGAGAAAAGGTACGCATGGGCCGGTTTGGCTTCTAATACTGAGCGTTTTAGTATCTTCCAAACAGCCTCATGTTCTTGGTATTCCGTCATTTACGATTTCGCGGCTATCCTCGTTTTACCGGTAAGATTCTGTCCAACTCTAACGTAATCGGAGCCGCTACAAAAATTGAAGAATATGTCCCAAATATGATTCCTACCACCAGCGCCCATGCAAAATCCTGTAAGACGTGAGTGCCGAAGAAAAGTAGGGCTACAACCGACAACATGGTGAAGCTGCTTGTGAGGATTGTCCGGGACAATGTCTGGTTTATAGAAATGTTGAAGACATCTATGAGCGGTTGCTTCTTCATCGTCTTGAGATTATCCCTGAGACGATCACAGACTACGATTGTGTCGTTGATGTCATAACCAATGACGGTTAGAAATGCGGCCAAAATGGTGAGATTAAATTCTTTGCCGGTCCAAACGAAAAACCCGTACAGCACGATCAAATCATGGATTAAGCAGACAATAGCCCCAAGCCCCATCGTAAACGTGAATCGAAAGGCCATATAGAGCAGCAGCAGGGTCAAAGCTACAACAGTGGCCCAGATAGCACTGTTTCTGAGATCTTTACCTACTTTTGGACCAACCATTTCAAGACTTCGGATTTCCGTGGATCCTTTGCCGATTTTTTCGTCAAGCATAGTCTTGATTTGTTCAGCCAGTTTGCCGCTTTCTTCCTGGGTATCAAGTCGAACGATAAATTCTTCCGCACCGGATAACTTCTGTACCACCAAATTCTCGCCCATAGGCTTTAGAGCGTCTCGGATCTCATCAACGTGGACGGCCTTATTAAACCTCACCTGAACCATTGCGCCGCCGCTGAAATCAATGCCTAATCTTATCTGGCCTTTAATTGGGATTGCAGCCAGGGAAATCAGCAAAATGAACGCCGAAAAAGCATAGGCATAGTATCGTTTACCGAGAAAATCTATCCGAGTATCCGGTTTTATTATTTCCACTTTGTAAATCCTCCGGCCCAACCATTTTGGGTTCCGAAATATTGAATGAAATTCATTCTTGTATTTCCTAGATCAGCTTCCCTAAAAATCAGCCTGGGATTGCTCACACCCGACTAAATGCTGATCGTTTTGATTTTCTTTACCTGAAAGGCGAAATCAAAAATAGTCCTGGTCACAAAGAAAGCGGTAAACAAGGATATGATTAATCCGATGCACAGTGTAACCGCAAACCCTTTTATTGGGCCGCTTCCAAACTGAATCAAAGGAAGTGCGGCAATTATGTTGGTTAAATGCGTGTCGATAATAGTAAGAAATGCCTTGTCATACCCCGCATCCATAGCTGCCCTTGCGGATTTACCCATCCGAAGTTCTTCCCTTACTCTCTCGAAGATCAGGATATTCGCGTCAATCGCCATACCCATAGTCAATGCCACCCCGGCCAAGCCCGGGAGCGTCAGGGTAGCTCGCAATCCTGGTGATACCATAACAGCGAATATGAGAAGGGGGTTGATTATCAACGCAACCACCGCAACACCGCCGCTCCATCTGTAATAAAGAACCATTCCGATGGCGATGAGAAGGACTCCTAATACGATAGCGTTGCGACCTGATTTGATGGAATCCTCACCTAAAGATGGGCCGACAGTCCTGTTTTCTAAAATTTTGACCGGGGCAGGTAATGATCCGGCTCTCAGCACCAATGCCAGGTCATGAGCCTCTTCAGGGCTGAACATTCCCTCGATTACCGCTGAACCGCCTGAAATTCTGTCCTTGATAACGGGAGCCGAATAGACCCTATTATCCAAAACGATGGCGAGCCGCTCACGAACGTGGTCTCCGGTAATGCGTTCGAATTGACGGGCTCCGGTGGAATTAAATTCCATCGCAATGATCATACGACCGGTCTGGTCCGGCTGCACGCGAGCGTCAACAATGTCGTCACCGGTCATCAATATCTGTTTTTTGAGCAGGTAGGGTGTCCGAGTGATTGCGCTGGTTCTGGGATTTCTATCGATTTTATAAAGTACTTCACTTCCCTGCGGAACATCTCCATTGACGGCTGCCGTTACATCACCTTTTTCGTCTACAAGTTTAAATTCGAGCCGAGCTGTGCGCTTTATGATTTCAATGGCTCGATTGATGTCTTCTTTGAGACCCGGCAATTGGACGATGATACGGTCGTTCCCCTGAATTACAACGTCCGGTTCCGCAACTCCAAATGCGTCTACCCTGTTCCTTATGGTATCGACTGCTTGCCGGACGGCCCTCTGTTTGGTGCTTTCTATGGACTTCTGGTCCATCTGGAACACGGCTTGATAACCCTGCTCAGATGGTTCAGAAGAAACTTTTCTGAAATTGTGGAGTTTATCAAGAATCTTTTCGTCAAAAAGCGTGGCCTGTTCGGCGTCTTTGAAGCTAACGACAAATGAATTAAACGAGTTCCGGGAAATATCGTTATAGCGGATTTTTTCCTGCTTCATAAGTGCGCCGGCTTCGCCCACGGTTTTATCAACTACCGCTTCGACGGCCTGATCAGCCTGCACCTCTAAGATAAGGTGAAGACCGCCTTGCAGATCCAATCCGAGTCTGATTGGACTGTTGGGCAGATACTTTGACCAAAATTCCGGAACCGGTCCAAACGTCGGGTAAAGAAGAAAGACACAGATCGCCAGAACCGTGCCGACGAGAATCAACCGCCACTGAAGGCTGCGGGTCATCAATATTACTCCTTGAGGAATATGCTCAGGTATTCTGTTCCATTCCGGCCGGAGCCATGCCTGCGATGTGGCTTCTGGCTACTCGGACTCGAACTTTATCCGCAATTTCCAACGTGACGACCTGGTCACTAATATTCGCAATTTTGCCGAAAAGGCCGCCCTGGGTTATTACGGAATCACCCTTTTTTAGGTTTTCAAGCATATTTTTGTGTTCTTTGGCTTTTTTCTGTTGGGGTCGAATCAGCAAGAAATAAAACACCGCAAAAATGAGAATCATAGGCAAAAAGCCCAGCAATGTATTAGCATCACCACCCTGTCCACTCGGGGGTGCCATAGCATACGCCATATCAATCATTTTGTTCCTCCATAGCTGCTAGGAATTCTCGCGCGAAAACGTGCAGTCGGTCTTGCTCAACTGCCCTTCGAATATCTTCCATCATTTGATGGTAAAAGACCAGATTATGGATAGTAGCAAGTCTAAGGCCGTATATTTCACGTTCCGAAAAAAGATGCCTGAGATATGCCTTTGAATAACTTCTGCAAAGAGGGCAACGGCAACGTGAATCCACTGGACCGGAATCTATTCGATATTTTGCGTTACGTATATTGATGGTTCCGCAGGATGTAAACAGGGTTCCGTTGCGTGCATTACGCGTAGGCAATACGCAATCGAACAAATCCACACCGAGCAAAACACCGGCTATAATATCGGATGGTTTGCCGACCCCCATTACATAACGAGGCGCCCCCTCAGGCAGAAGCGGCATAGTAAATGCCATCATCTCTATCATAACATCCTGAGGTTCGCCTACGCTCAGTCCGCCTATTGCATATCCATCCAGTCCAAGAGCCGTCAAGCCTGCTGCGCTTTGTGCTCTCAGGTCCGAAAACATCGACCCTTGTACTATGCCGAATAAAGCAGGGTCAACCTTTTTTTTGGTTGCTTTACAGCGTTCAGCCCACCGTGTCGTGCGTTCGAGAGCTTCGGTGGCCTCAGCCCGCGACGCCGGATATCCGCGAACATCGTCGAGGCACATTATGATGTCGGTACCGAGAGCTTCCTGTACCTTTATGCTTAATTCAGGAGTAAAAAGATGGCGTGATCCATCGATGTGTGACTGGAAGATCACTCCATCATCCGTTATTTTTCGCAGAGAAGACAAGCTGAAAACCTGGAATCCACCACTATCGGTGAGAATTCCGCCGGGCCAATTCATGAAGTGATGAAGGCCGCCGAGTGTCTCGATCAGATCGTGACCCGGTCTCAAGTAGAGGTGATAGGCATTCCCTAAAATTAGCCTATAGCCGATGTCCCAGACTTCTTCGGGCGACACGGCCTTTACTGCACCTCTGGTTCCAACCGGCATGAAAGCGGGAGTAGGAACGCTGTGGTCGTGTACAACCAAACGTCCGAGCCTGGCTTCGGAATTCACGTCTTTGTGCAAAAGGGTAAAATGAAACGCCATACAATAAATGAAACGAGGATGGAAAACCTGGGTTTTCAATCCTCGCAAATATTTGCTCCTGAAAAATAAAAGCTTTCGGACTAGCGGTTGGCCTTTTTTATACCGAGAGCATCTTGGGCCAAAATCATTTTCATGATGTTGGTGGCCCCCTCTAATATCTTATAAACCTTACCATCGCGCAAGATGCGGGCGATAGGATACTCATTAGAATAGCCATAAGCGCTGAGCACTTCCAGCCCGAGGTTAGGAACTTCATCCGCCGCTTTACTGGCATAATATTTTGCCAGAATAGTTTCTCGCATGTTGTTCACTAAACCGCGATCTTTCTGGAGAGCGCACTTATAAACAAGTGCTCGCGCTGCTTCAGTTTCGGCTACCATTCGAGCTATTACTTCTTGTACCATTTGAAATTCCGCAATCGGTTGACCAAACTGACGCCGTTCAGTGGCATATTTGATTGATTCGTCAAGAGCGGCCTGACAGCTTCCAACCCCTCCAGCGGCCGCAGACAATCTGGTACTGATGAGTTCTTGCATCAAATAGCTGAAGCCTTTGCCTTCCTGCCCGAGCATATTAGCCGCCGGAACTCGCACTTCTTCCAAGATGATTTCACCTGTCGGGCACGCCCAAAGACCAAGTTTCTCCTTGATTGCAATGGTGCTCACTCCGGGATAGTCCATGTCAATGACGAATACGCTCATTCCACGGTGTTTTGCCTTTTTGTCCGTCATTGCAAAGATGACTGACATGTCGGCTACGGGACACCAGGTAATCCACATTTTACGACCGGTAATGACGAACTCATTTCCATCTTTTATCGCGACGGTGGACATGGATGCAGTATCGGACCCCGCGTCCGGCTCCGTAATACCGAAGCATCCAAGGATTTTTGCGGACATGAGAGCGGGAATATACTTTTTCTTCAGGTCTTCACTACCCCATTTAAGAATGGACATGGCTGTTCCCATAGTTTGCATATTAAATGCAACCCGCAGGGATCCGGATGCTCGACCGATCTCTTCCGTGGCAATAGCATGAGCGAGGTAACCCATGCCGTTTCCACCATATTCCTCGGGGATCGGGCATCCGAAAAGACCTAGTTCAGCCATTTGTTCGACCAGTTCGCGTTGAAAACGGTGCTCGTTTTCATCCTTCTCTACCACCGGAGCAATTTCTTTTTCGGCAAATTTTCGGACCATGTCTCTCAACATTACATGGTCTTCGGTTAGTTCGATGTCATACAGATCGTTCATGAACCCGGCTCCTGTCCATATTTGATAGATTCAACTTTCGTCGCGGCACTTATGTACAAAGCGGACACAACTTCACTTATCTTCGGGGTGTTGTCAATGTGGCGGTATCGATTAAGTAAGGATGAAAGTTCACTATACTCAGCTAACTGAGAACAAAACTATTTCTAACAAATGTGTCAACTCTGCGTCAAGAATATATAAATGGTGAAACAGATTAACAAGAAATGTTCAATATCATGAATATGCATCTTGGACATAGCCTATTGAAATCAGCCTACGACACTGGACGGTATGCCAAAAAACTGATAGAAATGCACCGTTTCAATCTAAAGCCCTTGAGAATTATTGAAGCAATTGCCCACGTTCGGCTCAGAATGTTATCCCCGAAGCTGAACTAAATTTTGGAAACAGTATTGAACGGCTAGGAGGAATTGTCCGCATGGAGAAACGCAGCGAGGACAAACATGTCGCACATGACCACAAAGACACGTCAGGCGCCTACTCGGAAAAAAAGAAAAGAAGGGGTCTGCCGGCCAGAGTTATCTTCACGACAATCTATTTGGCCTTTCTGATCTTATTCGCCTTTGCCGTCCTCGCCGGGATAGAGTATTTCGCCTACAAGCAGATCAAGAATTCTCCTCTTGGACAAGCATACAAGGGCCGCAATTTAGACATTGCGAGACAAAGTTCGCAGAAAGTCGCACCGCAATACGGATATGAGCCCACACCTGGATTTTGTGCTGTTCGCAATACCAAGCTCGGCAACTCATATGAGTACATTAACGAAGAGAGTTTCAAAGACTTTGATGACGTTCCCATAGAAAAGCCCGCAGATGAATTCCGTATTCTGGTTACCGGTGGATCGGTCATTTATGGTAGAGGCCCGGTTCCACCTGCCGATACGGTAGCCGATTTTTACGAGGTCACCTATAGATGGACCATTCCGCACCTGATAGAGAAAATACTGAATAGTGATCCCAGAGTTCGTGAGAAAATAGGCGGCAAAACGATAAGAGTCATAAATGCGGGTGTTCCGGGCTATGTGTATCAGAATAACTTAATGCGATACCTGGCAAAACTCCGGTTATTTCAGCCTGATATGGTTATTGCTCTTGATGGCGCCAATGAAGTGCATACAGTAGCACGGCCTTTGCGAGACTGGAATTATTTCACCGAGGGTCCATATTTTGAAGTTGTGACGGACGTTATGGATATGAGCCGAAAGGGCTTGATGAATTACATAACTCTATGGCTTAAAAGGAATACCTATTTTTTCACGTGGTTGGCCATGAAGGAAGGGGAGGGTCCAGGTATTTTGATGGAGAACAGAGGTTTTGCGGCGCATGCCCAGGATCCTACTCCTGAAATGATCGCCTATCGGGATCGAAACATCGGCCAAGTCGCCGATGTAATGGCTATTTATCATAAGACTCTGGAAACCGATCGAGTGCCCCACGTGTTCGCTATGCAGCCGATGTTCAGGAACTCTAAAAAAGTACGAACTCCGATGGAACAGCGAATAGAACAGGTCACCGGGATGCAGAAAATAGGTTTTTATGACGCTGCCGAAACTTACGACGTGCTCGTACAAAAAGTAAAAAAGCGCGGCGAGGAAATCGGTTTTGAAGTGGTCGATTTGACGAAAATCTATGATTCTGTTAACGATTGGGTGTTCACGGATTGGTGCCATTTGACTAATGGGGCAAATTTCATTCTGGCCAAAGAGCTGGCTAATCAGGTGAAACAAAAGATCTTTGAACTGCCTCTTCTTCCGGATGACGCTCTGAAAACACCATATGATTCCTATTTTGTCGACTATGCTCAAAAAGCGAGAGTTTTGTTAAACGGGAAACCGGTCGACGCAGGGCGTCATATACTCAAAGGTTATCCTGGATCGGAATTACTGGAGATCCCTGTAACGGATGAAAAGACTCCCGAAGTGGTTCTGGATTTGGGATCAACTGTTCCGATTTCGAGGCTTCGCATAGTATGGGGAGATACAAATTCGGTCCCGGAAAAATGGGCGATATACGTGTCCGAAGACGGTGAAAAATGGCATAATTGGATTAATGTGGAAAATACCACTACGGATTCTTTTGATCAGTGGCCCGGTATGGAGCACTACGAATCCAAAGAGACTTCGGCGCGTTTCGTAAAATACAAGCCGTTGAACGGACCAGGAAAATCGGTTGTGAGCCTCCGGCAAATAAGTTTATTTCGGTGATTCTCCAAAAACTAGTTGATTGTTGTGTTTCAATCGAGTAAAAATTAAAGTTTAATATTCTTGATTGCGGTCCAGCACCGCTGCACTGGAGTTCTTCGATATGTACAAACTGAAATCTAATCGTGGCGCCGCCAAGAGATTCACGATACTAAAAAGTGGCAAGATTAAGCGGAAAAAGGCCTACCATAGTCATATTCTTACGAGCAAGTCCACAAAGAGGAAGAGAAATCTCAGGCAGGGTGCGTTGATCAGTGAAAGTGACGCTAAGCAAATTAGACGTCTTCTTCCCTACGGATAGGGTGCACGCGAACCGACCGGTGGGAATTATATAAAAATACCGATTTCATCGGTACGACCAGGAGAGAATTATGCCCAGAGTAAGATGTGCCCCCGCCAGTAGGGCAAGACGAAGAAAAATCTTGAAGGCCGCTAAAGGATATGTCGGCGGACGAAGCAGAACTCTCAAGCAGGCCAAAGAAACCGTGGAACGGGCACTTGTCTTTGCTTATAGAGACCGCCGAACGAGAAAGCGGGATTTCCGTAGATTATGGATCACCAGAATCAGCGCCGGCACTCGACTCAATGGGATGTCATACAGCCGATTTGTTGACGGTCTCAAAAAAGCCTCTATAGAGCTGGACAGAAAAATCCTTGCCGAATTAGCGGTATCCGATCCGCAGGCTTTTGCCGGAATCGTAAAGGAAGCCGGAGCCGTACTCAACGCATAACCTTTAGATTCCCAGGGATCAAAATGCTAAAAAATAGCGGCTGAACGGCCGCTTTTTTTGCGAGGTCACCATGAAAGACGAATTGGCGAAACTTCGTGAACGAACGCTCGCGTCTCTTCCTGATTTGAAAGACGAAAAAGCACTCTCAGATGCCAGAACACGTGTGCTCGGGCGTAAAGGTGAGTTGACGGCCATACTGAGAAGCTTGAAAGATGTCCCTCCGGAAAATCGTTCTGCAATCGGGGAGCTTGCAAACCGTATAAAATCAGAACTTGAATCCAAATTTACCGAAGCGGAAGAGAATCTCAGGCGAGAAGCTGAACGAAAAAAACTCGCCTCGGAATCAATTGATATAACCCTACCGGGCAGACGGATCATACACGGACGCACCCATTTGCTCAATCGAGTCACCGATGAGCTCATAGAAGTGTTCGCGGGATTAGGATTTCAGCTAGCCGAGGGGCCGGAAGTTGAGCTGGATTATTACAATTTCGAGGCTCTCAATATTCCTAAGGATCACCCCGCAAGAGACATGCAGGACACCTTCTATTTTTCGGAAAATGTTGTACTCCGGACCCATACATCGCCCGTTCAAATTCGAACAATGGAAAAACAGAAACCGCCAGTCCGAATCATTTGTCCCGGAAAAGTCTATAGAAGAGATGCAGACATCACTCATTCGCCCATGTTCATGCAAATAGAGGGATTGCTGGTTGATAAGAATGTCTCTTTTGCCGATTTAAAGGGAGTTCTAACGGCATTCGTTCACGAGTACTTTGGTCCCAGAGTCGGATTGCGATTTCGTCCGAGCTTTTTTCCGTTTACTGAGCCTTCGGCTGAAGTAGACATTCAATGTGTGATTTGCAGCGGAAAAGGTTGCAGAACGTGTTCCCATACAGGATGGTTGGAGATTCTGGGCTCCGGTATGGTTGATCCGGCTCTTTATAAATTTGTGGATTACGATCCCGAGGTGTACTCCGGATTCGCGTTCGGTATGGGCATAGAACGAATAGCCATGCTGAAATATAGCATTCCCGACATAAGAACATTCTATGAAAATGATATGAGATTTTTATCTCAATTCTGAAATGTGAACTTTACGAATCTTCATATTCAGGTGGATCAAGTCTCCGCCCTGTAAAAAAATTTATCCTCAAAGGGGTTTCGCCATGCTCATCAGCTTAAATTGGCTGAAAGAGTTCGTAGATATCGATCGATCAGCAGAAGATATAGCTGATCTGCTCACTATGGGAGGCACTGAAGTTGAAGGCTTAACCTATGTGGGAACAGGTCTGGACGGAATTTTGGTTGCACAAGTACGAGAAGTCATGCCGCATCCGAATTCGTCAAAGCTGAGATTGGCCCGCATCGATACCGGTTCTAGGGAAATTACCGTAGTTTGCGGAGCACCCAATTTGAGGGCAGGGCAGAAAGTCCCGTATGTCGGGGCGGGCGTAACTCTCCCATCCGGCATTCTGATTACGGAGGCTACAATTCAGGGAATATCGTCACCGGGAATGCTTTGTTCCGAAAAAGAGCTGGCCATATCGGATGACGGCTCCGGCATAATGGAACTGGATGCAAATCCGAAAATAGGCTCCAAATTGGCAGAAGCTCTTCCATATCTTGAAGACGTAATTCTTGAGGTTTCGGTGACGCCGAATCGGGGAGATTGTCTGAGTGTCTTGGGTGTGGCGAGGGAGATTGCGGCTCTCACGGGAAAACCATGGAAAGTCCCCCAATTCGAGCTTCATGAATCATCTGAGAAAACGGCCTCAAAAATCGAAATTGAAATCAAAGATCCTGACCTCTGTCACAGGTATGTGGCCGGAATGATCGAAGGTGTGAAAATCGGACCTTCTCCGTTGGGGATCAGGCTTCGTTTGACACGATCCGGCGTCAGACCTATATCCAATGTCGTTGATGCAACGAACCTCGTCCTGCTTGAATGTGGCCAACCTCTGCATGCATTTGATTACTCACTCCTACGGGGAGCAAAAATCGTCGTTTCTCGCTGTCGACCGGGTGATAAGTTCACGACTCTCGATGGAGTGGAGCGGGCATTGCCGGAGAATTCATTGATGATTTGCGACGGTGAACGGTCGGTTGCTCTTGCGGGAATTATGGGTGGTTTGAATTCCGAAATCAATAATGAAACTCGTGACGTCTTGATTGAGAGTGCTTGCTTTGAGCGATTCGGAATACGAAGAACGGCGAAGACTTTGGGGATGTCCACAGAGGCGTCTTATAGGTTCGAAAGGGGAATAGACCCGGAAGGTACATTATGGGCTTGCAGGCGAGTTGCTTATCTGATTGCGCAATCTGCCGGCGGCACCGCCTTAAGAGATGTCGTAGACGTATATCCCAACAGGATAGTCCGGGAGAAGGTGTCTGTTCGCCCGGAGAAAGTTAATCGTGTCCTGGGGATTGGGTTGACTACTCCAATTATGGTCGGCTATCTCAAGAGGCTTGGAATTACTGTTGAGGAACAAACCGACAAGCTGATCGCCGAACCACCGTCTTGGCGATGGGATCTCGAACGGGAGATCGATTTCACTGAAGAAGTAGCCCGAGTTCACGGATTCCAAAATATTCCTATTACACTCCCGTATTATGAATCCACTCCTGATCGGACTCGAAGTAAGCACACGTTGCTGCGCCGTGTAAACAATGCAATGAATGCGGCAGGATTCAATGAAATTGTAACAATGTCCTTTGTCTCTGCAAAAGCTGGAATGGAATTTCAGGATCCGAATTCAGAAGCCTTATCTCTACTGAATCCTCTAACTGAGGAGCATGCGGTAATGAGAAGATCATTATTACCGGGTTTACTTTCGGTTATGCAACACAATTTGAACTTTCGATATGATGCACTGAAATTGTACGAAATGGGTAAGACATTCACCGTTGCACCAGACAGTGAGTTGCCGCGAGAAGACACCAGACTTGCGGGATTGGCGGTGGGTCCCAGATACCCGCTTGCCTGGAATTTGCCTTATCAGGATAAAGTAGATTTTTACGATATGAAAGGCGCGTTGGAAAATGTTGCGGATTCTCTTGGAGTTAATAATTTACATTTTGTAACTTCAAGCAAGCCCTTTCTTCATCCCGGCAAGTCGGCGGACCTGTTGTTAAATGGCGAATTGATTGGCTTTCTCGGTGAACTTTCTCCGGAAAAGAGTCGCGAATACGATTTAACTGAGGAAATTTATGTATTTGAGCTTCTATTAGAGCCCCTACTTGCTGGAATGCTCAAGGAAATTGTTTTTCAACCGATCCCTCGTTACCCTTATATAGAACGGGATTTATCAATCATCATTGAAGAAAAAGTTTCAAGTGATGCTATTAAACAGTTGATTTCACGTTTGGGCCATGATATTATCTGCTCCGTGATCTTATTCGATTTATATCGAGGAGAATCGATTCCGGGGGGCCATAAGAGTATGGCTTTTCGGCTTCGTTATCAGTCCGACGACCGGACGTTAACGGACGAGGAGGTACAGGGGATACACTCCGAAGTTCTTGAGGCTTTATCTCGAGAGTTCGGTGCCTCTATACGATCCTAATTCGTGTAGTCTCGGGACTGATTGGAGGATCAGAGAACCGGCTATCTTCAGGCTGCTGAAGGATCCGGTCGGATTGGATTCTCATTTGTGAGGGGTGGTCGAATTATGACTATCGCAATTCCGGAGAAACAGTACTTCAAAATCGGTGAAGTCAGCGAAATCCTGAATGTGGAACCTTATGTCCTTAGGTATTGGGAAACTGAATTTAAAATCTTGAAACCGACTCGAACCCGAGCGCGGCAAAGATTGTATCATAAAAGAGATTTAGAACTTCTTCTTGAAATTAAGCATCTCCTTTATGATGAAAAATTCACTATCGCAGGCGCAAAAAAGAGACTGCAGGAAATGAAAAAGCAGTCCGCAGCCGAAAAAAAGGCCAAAAAACCAGCTAAAACCGGTAAAGTAAAAGAAGAACTTGAAACCGCAGAAATCAAAAACGACAACTCATCTTCTTTGGAACACGCCGATTATCGAGAAATCTTGATCGAAATCAAAAAAGAGCTTAAAGAGCTACGTTCTATTTTAGAAGGCTGATTTCTTCGGAAATATAGGGCAACAGTGATTGTGCAGGCACAATCCTGTTGCGAATACCTTTAAGATCCATTATCTCCTTCTCAGCGCTTCACATCGCAGCCCCACATATAGACTCACATCGAACCGTCGGCAATCACAATAATCTGAACCTTACATGTATAGTTTGTAGCTTTTCCTGTAGTCTGTAGGAATCTCTAATGCGCTTTGTGGGCAACGGGAGGCACAGTGGACTGAGTTGTAGGTTGAGGATTGATCAAGCCCTCAATAATTCGAACCGGTACGTAGAAAACCATATAAGGTATGTACAAAACACTTGCTACGATGGAGTTTTCTTCATGGATCGCTGCGCTCAAACCTGCGGAATCATCCTTGGCTTCAGCAAGTCCTGAAAACATGGACATGGATAACAGTACTATGCAAATAGCTATGAGTGTGTTGTTTCGCACGGTCTACCCGGTAATCTACAACAAAACGTTTGGTCCGGCTCTTATAATAGTAACATGATTAGATTTGAATCAAAAATGACATTAACTCAACAGATTGTCAATAGATATCGAGCATACGGGCTATTGATCCCACGGTAGTGCATTGAGCATTTTGTCGAGTTTATTGAGATATCGGCGGGTCTTCCAGGTTAAACCGTGTTTAAGTTGTGCGGAACCGTTCATCGTCAGTTCACCGATGACCGCAAAAGGAGTGTCTCCGAAGCGTTCCTTGTGGGAGCTTGCAATTGCTTTATGCACATCCGTGTAAGCATAAAAAGGTGTCTTTTCCAGGAGAAAAGCTTCATGCACCAGAGTTTTATTAAACTTAGGAAACAGGTTTAATGCTGTTTTCAGTGTCTGAGATTCTTTACTTCCGGGATGCCCTTTCTCGTCATAGTTTAAGAAATCGCCGTCAATGTTCAGCTTGATTCCTGAGAGGTCTCGAATGCGGACCTGTTCCATCATATTCCGGCTTGAGAAAGGCCCGTAATGGTAATCCATGCCAACGAAAAATAACCAGCTCAGGTTTGCTGAGCCGTATCGAGCGGCGTATTGAAGAAACATTGGTTTGAGCGCCGCAACCCCAACGTCAACCCCGCCATTCATGGTGTAAACGTATTCTAGGAGTTCCCTATCGGAAAATACTTCTCCACGTAACAACATCAGTTCTCGTGCTCTCGGAAAATTGAGTTGCATAGAACCTTTTGTGCGCACGATATTCGCCAGTTTATCAATCTCGCGATCGATAACCTTTCGTACTACCTCAGGAAAAACAGCTATATCCTTCCGGAGATCATCAGCCATGTACCCGGCAACCTTCTCTATGTCACCTTCGGTTCTGCAGGCCGCCAATTTTTGGTAATACCGATCTTTGTAGCTTTGATAGAGCTGCGGAACGGGCGGAATCGACATTAATGTCCCATATTTTTGTAATACCTCCTGCTCCGCTCTATCCAGCAAATTCGCGAGCGTTTCACCTCTGCCGGGATCAATTGCCGGAGGGTCCACATGAAATCCGGATTCTATTGCTATAATGCCGGCAGTCAGCCCAATTATTTCTTTGCATAGAGGAATCCCATTCTTTTCAACAGCATATATTATCGCTTCAATCCATTGTCGCTGGTTCCGAATGGGACAATTCCATGGTTTGCAGGAAATGAAGGAAGCCGTCCAACGGGCAGCGGATTCTCTATCCATTTGCTGCAGACAAGCCGCCGCCGCCAGTTCCTCCTCGGCAAGTTCGCCTCGGTAAAGAGACTGCCTTTGTTTGATAATATCTGTGAAATCATTCTTTTGAATTTGAGGAACTGCTGCGGAAACCACTTCCACTTCTGCTGAGGAATGGGGGAAATAATCATCGGTTTTTATCTTCAAGTCCGAAGAAAAGGTATAGGATCCAAATACGAACGTTAATGAAATTATGGAAAATATCCTGAATTGAATCATATTAAAGCCATAGTTTGACATCTTCGATCACGTCTTTCGAGGAAATAACCCGTAGAAACGTGAATGTCAATACCGTGCTACATTAGGAATGGGGGATAAGTACAAATCAGGTCGGGAAAATCCGACCTGATTAGTTAGATTGCAGCGGGAAGAAATTGGGGAGAAAGCTCCAACTTGAGTTTGTTGAGGGCACGTTTTTCAAGTTGTCTAATTCGTTCTCTGCTTGTCCCAAAATGGTCTCCGAGCTTTTGTAAGGTCCACGGAGAATCATCCATAAATCTCTTGGATATAATGAATCGTTCACGAGAATCGAGCTTTTTTAATGCCTTGGCAGTTGCCTCATTAAGCTCAAGCTCGCTCTCCATTTCAATCAGCTTGGTCTCTTGGTCAGGGGATGCATCCGGCAACATTTCCAAACCCGTGAGATCTTTGTCTTCTCCCACGGTTTCGTTCAAGGACCATTCTCTGGCCTTTACTCGGGCTTCCATTTCGATGACTTCGTCCGATTTGACTTTCAGCTCTCGGGCGAGTTCGTCAATTTTAGCTTCTCGTGCTTCACTGTCGACTTGTTCGCCGATATCCCCCATCCGGAAAAATAATTTGCGTTGAGCCTGCGTTGTTCCAAGCTTCACGAGATTCCACGACTTAAGAATGAAGTTTTTTATGTATGCTTTTATCCACCAGACGGCAAAGGACACCAAACGATAGCCTTTGTACGGATCAAACCGCTTCACGGCTTTCATGAGCCCTATTGACCCTTCCTGTATCAAATCCTGAACGGGAATCATGTAGTGTCTATATTGGAAAGCAATTTTGACCACGAATGGGAGATGCGAGATCACCATTTCATGAGCCGCTTCTATGTTCCCTGTATTCTTGTATTGCACAGCCAGTTCGAATTCTCGCTCCGGTGTTAAAGGCTTTATCGACCTCACCTGAGTCAAGAAACTGTCGATCTGGTTCGACAATACGGGATAATTCATTCATGTCCTCCAATCAAATGCGTCATGAGAACAAACCAACGCAGTTTGAGTTAATCATCTCCAACATTATTGTCAACAGGCGTAACATAAAGTTCCATTTAGAACCGATGTTTTGATACGATCAACTGCAATCCAATTGCTCGGTTCAACCAATAGGGATAAATTTTACCTGCTCCTTTTTTGATTTTGGGAGATGTATCTTCAAGACCCCGTCCTTCAAATTAGCCACAATTTCTCTGCGATCTATTCCATCAAAAAGTTTGAATCTTCTGAAATATGTCCCATCCGGGATTTCTGAAACAATCTCATTACCGTCACCTCCGCTATTCGGAGAAATCGGACCCGAAAACGTCATGAGATCTCCAAGAATTTCGATTCTGACTTTATCAAGATCAATTCCCGGAACATCCATTACAATGGTGATCGAATCGGTAGTCTCAAAAACATCGGTAGCTGGTATATAGTTAAATTGGCGTGGTTTGATGAAAACAAAATCTCTGGAAGCCAAAAGACCGAAACTTTTCATAACTTTCTCCTTTCGCTAAAGGAGCATGATCACACATTGCTTAAACCGATCTTAGAAGTCTGATAGTGATTAAACCTCGCAAATAAACCCATTCAATGTCATCAGGTATCACCTTTTCGGGCATCTGTATCGTCCGGATAAAGTAACCCGTCACACGCTCCCTCTTCAGAAAGATGACCTCATCAGGACAATCCGACTTTCTCTCGGCTCTTATGTATAAAAACCGGCCCAGAGTTTCTATCTGAATGTTGTCAGGGCGGGCACCTGGTAAAGCAACAGTCACGATAAAGTGGTCGGCTTCTTCTCGAATTTGTAGGTAGGACGGTGCAGTGCGTGTAAACGGCGGAATCTCTCGGGACAAGGTTAAAGTATCAAGTCTACTCATATCCAAGTCAAACCAATCGAGATCGAATTCGTGTAGCATGACTTCTCTCCTTTTGACGTGGAAAAGGATTGGGAGAGACCTACCTGTCAAGTCCATCGTACCTGTACTGGTCATGTTTTTGGAGTTGTCAAGTGAATTGGTGCTGGATTTTAGCGTTCATTGCAGCTATAAAACCAATAGCAATTTAGGAGGCTTTATGTGTAGGCAAGATTCGCTCTATCTGGGATTGCTCCGTGAAATTGAAGAAAATATATTTGCGGATGTTCAGGTTCAAAAAACGGATCTGGAAAAGCTATGTGATATTCCCGACCATCTGCTGTCCGAATTATTGGCAACTGCCGACCGTATTCGTTTTGCATTCAAAGGCAATCAATTTGATTCATGTTCGCTCATAAATGCCCGATCGGGACTGTGCAGTGAAGATTGTGCGTTCTGCGCTCAATCCGGTCACCACAACTCCTCTTGCGAAACGTACGGACTGAAAGGCTCCGAAGAAATCCTCCGTGCTGCGGAGAAGGCCAAATCTGCGGGAGCATGTCGGTTTTGCACGGTCACCAGCGGCGGAGCCCTTTCAGATGCAGAATTTGCCTCTCTAGTCGATTCACTCAGCAACGTTCATTCAAAAATCGATATTCTCCTTGATGCCTCCTTAGGTTTTCTGACCGACGAGAGAGCCACTGATTTGAAAAAAGCGGGTGTAACTCGATTCAACCACAACCTGGAAACATCAAGAGACTTCTATCCTTCTATTTGCACAACTCACGATTTTCAGGACAGGGTTACCAC
>CAZTJA010000029.1:20452-30687 GCA_964613745.1 uncultured Syntrophaceae bacterium | reverse complement strand
TCTGGAACATTCCATTATCAGGCCTGCTTTTTGATCGTCCTCCGGAATTCCTACTGCAACTGCAGCGGAAATCAATGTTCCCGGCTTATCACAGGTCATTTCACCGTAAGCAAGTGGCACCAAAGATCCTTTAGCAAGCTCATAGGGTTTAATTTCAGTGGCCCTCGGGGGCAAAATGCTACTCATTTTCACCAAATTTGTATCACCCACGCCTGCGGAAAGCAAAGCCGCATCAAAGGCGTTAAGTTCCGTAGAAGCTTCGCCGAAGCCGGCACAAAGAAAATACCTTGTCGGAATAGGTCCCAACATTACATCCTCCTATCAAACACCAAATCATTCTATTCTAAGGAAATTTTGTCGAAGCAACAATACTATTCGTGTGGAATCCTACTCTCGCATTCACCTACTATCTCTTTTTTCAATTGGTCAAGCTCTTCACGAATAGCTTCTCTACTGGAATGGAGGAACATTTCACACTTGGAGATTCGATCCTGTAAAACCTGTAATTTAGGCAAAAGGAAAAAGAAACCATAAACGGATACCACGGCCAATAATAAAAAATTGGCCAGCAATAAAATCCAGATCCACATACTTCCCCGAACATCCTTGGTTGTAGTCTGCACGGCCTGAGCGGCGACTTCAGATTTTGTAGCAGTGGCCGATTCTGCCGATCCATTCGTCTGAGCAACTGGAACTTGCTTGATTGGACGTTTTATGGCCTCGACTGATGACTGTTCATTCGGGTTAGCCACCTCAGTGCGACCGCCACGGAGATCCGAGGCCACCCGAATGGGTATTTTGCGAGTTTCCCTGATCTTCGTGCCCTGATAAACTTTAATGACAAGGTCCTTGCCTTCGAGTTGAGCCAGTTGGACCGGATCAGGTTCCGGTATGAGAACAATGAATATTCCCGAATCAGCGGGTAACGTAAATCGTTCCCAATTCTCCCGTGGAATTTTGGCCTGTTCGTGTTTCTTTACAAGTTGAAAATAGAGCAGACCTTTCTCCGGCACTTCAACTCCGAGTGTTTGATCAAGGCCTGAACGATTATCTATGTTAACGATTTCGCCTTTTTTGAAATTACTTTCATTGAAATTTATGGAAGTCTTGTCGACGTTAATTGACACATCTCGGCCGGCTCCCATTTGAACGGTTCGATCCTTTTCGGTAACGGTCTCGGAGGACAGCAATAACTGGTCATCGATAAAAAGTTCAAAGAGGTCGCTGGTCGTCTTGGCCGCAAGGAGATTTCGGGCGGATTTATCCGTCAAGCGGATGCCAATGGATTTGGTCAGCGAATCTTGAAAAGTCCTAGTGTTAGTGTTGTAAAGCGGTCCCGCAAATTGAACGGCTTTGCTCGGCTTGTTTGCGGCGTCTATCCATTCGATATTAATGTGTCCGATGTTACGAATAAGATTCTTGTTTTTTGCACTGATGACTATGGACAGACTCTTAATCTTTTCCTGAGGATCAACCTTCTTGATGGTTACTTCCCTCGGAGAAAGGCTGACCGTCAGTTTGGGAACGAAGTTTCCTTGAGCGTCTTTGAATCCCAGCGTCTCAGCATGAGCCGCAAAAGGAACTGTAACCAAGAACAAGACTGTAGATATTAAAATCAGGTGAGTAATGGTGTATGATGTCGGTTTTTTCTGGATTGAAAATGACATTCCTTTTACAAATAAAGCCGCATGCTTTAAAGCAGAGGCTTTCCTTTAGGTTGCGGATCCTATCAGGGAAAATGATCAAAATCAATGCATAATATGAACTTGTTATAATGTTTTTGATGTAAGGCTTAAATTCTATTTTGATTTATGTTGGAGAGCTTTATGCAAGCTAAGGTTAACATTTCGCAGCGATCGATGGATATTCCGCCTTTCCTCGTCATGGACGTTCTTGAGCGAGCTATGGAGCTTACCGCTCTAGGAGAAGACATCATCCATTTGGAAGTCGGAGAACCTGATTTCGATACACCGCAGAATGTTGTCGATGCCGGTATTTCAGCAATGCGCGCAGGAAAGACGCATTATACGCACAGTCTAGGCATTCCGGAACTACGACAAGCCGTAGCGGATCATTACAACAAAAAGTACGGCGTTAAAGTTGAAATGTGCAACGTGATCATCACATCGGGGTCTTCACCCGCTATTCTACTTGCGTTGGCTTCACTACTCGATCCCGGATCGGAAGTAATTCTGTCGGACCCGCATTATGCATGCTACCCCAATTTCATCAGGTTTCTCGGTGGGAATCCCGTGTTTGTTTCGATCAATGCAGACGAGGATTTTCAGCTCGACCCTGAAAAGGTTCGCAAAGCAATAACGCCACGGACAAGAGCAATTCTCGTTAACTCACCGGCAAATCCAACCGGGACTCTGTTGAACCCTGGAAACATGCGGGCTATTGCAGAACTTGGGGTTCCGATTATCTCTGATGAAATTTATCATGGGCTCGTGTACGAAGGCACGGAAAACACGATTCTTGAGTTTACTGATAATGCTTTGGTACTAAACGGTTTTTCAAAGATTTATGCTATGACCGGTTGGCGGCTCGGCTACGTTATATCATTGCCTAGTCTAGTCCGTCCCATTCAGAAAATGATTCAGAATTTTTTTATAAGTCCGGCGGACTTTGTTCAATACGCCGGAGTAGAGGCTCTGAGGAACACCTCTGAAGAAACCGAAAAGATGAGAAACATATTTAATCAAAGGCGAGTTCTCATGTTGAATCGCCTGAAAAGAATGGGGTTTGAAGTTCATACGGATCCAACTGCAGCATTTTACGTGTTGGCTGATGCAAGGCGTTTTTCAGAGGATTCATATAAATTTGCCTTCGAAATCTTGGATGATGCAGGAGTGGGAGTTACCCCCGGTATTGATTTCGGGAACAACGGGGAGGGCTTCATAAGATTCGCATACACGAACTCCATAGAAAATATTACTAAGGGTCTCGATAGAATTGAGTTGTACCTGAAAAAGAGATTCGGCATCTAAAAGCGATAATGAAACCCCCTAGAATAGTAATTTTCCCTGATCAGGTGAAACATAAGTCCGTAATCATTGATAGCGGGAATTCCGAACATCTTCTGAAGGTTCTACGTAAGAGAGCCGGCGATATCGTCTGTGCGATTGATGGGACTTTCAGATACACAATTGAATTGTCGTTCGACAATAAACGCCATCTGTTCGGGAAAATTATAGACCTTGAACAGGTCGAGCATGACGGACCTTACATCGAGTTGGGCATCTCCTGCGTTCGCCCGGACCCGATGGAACAATTATTGCGACACTGCACTGAATTGGGGGCATCTGCTTTTGTCCCAATTATCTCGGAACGGTCCAATCGACGTCCACCTCATGTGAAGGATCGCTGGCTCAAGATTGTTCACTCAGCTATCGCTCAATCCGGCAGATCGGCAATTCCGCGGCTCTGCGATCCTAAATCTCTTCCGGCTTTTCTGAATCAAAGGACTAAATCGGGTATGTCTCTCGTTTTGTCTACACACGAATCTGCTCCACCGATTCTCAGTTTAGTTCTTGACTCGAAATGCGATGTATTCTCTTTGCTCATTGGTCCCGAAGGAGGGTTCCAAGCAACTGAAGAAGACATGGCTATTACTCAGGGTTTTATAAGAGCCAGTCTCGGATCGAGTATTCTTAGGACCGAAACGGCGGCTATAAGTACAGTCGGCATCATTACCGCCGCATGGGAACTGAGAAATTCCCTTTCTGCAGCAAAACGGATTCCGGAAAGTTCCGGATAGGTGCTTGAAGGCTGAAGTCAAAACGACCACACATTGTTAAGAGATGCAATACCCAAGTTAATTGACGGGATAAGCTCATCGTGCTATTTTTTAATACATCTTGAGTAGGTAATCGTTCACACGCGGTGCGTGTTTCATTACAATAAACTTTTGATTAAAACTGCTCTCAAAGTATTTCCTCAAAGAGAGTAGTATGAACATAATTCACGATTCGTAAACAGGGGTTTGTCTATGGCAGTTCGGGACTTTGAAAAAAGATTTATCTTCAAAGAAGTTCCATCTAGTCCTCCCAAAAGTTTTCTTCCCGCTTTTCCGAAACCCGCATCAATCAGTTCATTTTTTCCGGAACTGTTTAAGGACGGTGCCGGTTTGAGGAAGATTGATTTTCTCAACTGGATAGATCCGGTCCTGGATGATCCCGACGAGATTTGGGAGACGGATCAACTCGACGAAGATAGGCGTTTTTATTACTACCTTTCATACCTTGAAGAGGAAGGCAAAGTTCCTGTCTTTGCTGTGGAAATCAGCGGACTGGATGATCAAACGGAAACGAGTAACTTTGGTCTGATTCTCGATGATATTCATTTACTGAAAATTCGTAATCTCAATCCATTCTTCTGTAGATCCAAAGAGTGGGAAAAAGAGAAAGTGGTTCGGGCTCTCAACGAAAAGGCGCTTCTCAAATACGATCAAGACTCATTGGACGAAGCGAGGGAATTAATTGATGCTGCAATAAGGTTCAGCGAAACAGGAAGCGCTTATCTATTAAATAATCGGGGACTTATTTCCTGGAAAATGGGACGAACCGATCAGGCCAAGAGTGACTTTCTCGAATCTATTGAGTTGGATTCCGCAAACGGAGACCCTTACTTTAATATCGGTCTGATATATTTTGATGAGTCAAATTATCTTAAAGCATTGCAATACCTGCGTCGTGCAGTAGAAATCAACCCTTTCGACAGTCAATTCCTAACGGAACTTGGACATTTGTATCTTGAATTGGAGCGGGAAGAAGAAGCCCTCCTACTCTTTGAGAAAGCATTTAAAAACAATCCAGGTGATCCTCAGGTGGATTTTCATCTGGGCTACTATTTTCTTTATAAGAAACACGATCCTAATAATGCGATTTCGTATTATGAGAAGGGTTTAAGAAAAGATCCGGATGATCAATTCGCTTTGGCTGACTTGGCCATTGCATATTGGGTATTGGGCAACCAATCGAAAAGTTCGGAGATTCATCAGATATTAAAAAGCAAATCGAGATTGATGCCGTATACCATCTCCCGAATGGTGTATCTAAACGTTGAAATGGGAGATTACGATACGGCCCTCAATTACTACAAAAAGGCACTGACAGAAGGTGAACCTTTCGAACCGGAATGGCTTCATTACAATGCGGCTTTAGTATATGCGAAGACCGGCCGACCCAAATTGGCCCTGGATATATTGGATCTTGCAGTTAAGGCCGGAGGCGACGCTGTAATTAAACGAGCCATCTCCGACAAGGCTTTATCGAGCCTCAAGAGATCTGCAGATTTCAAGAAATTAATTAAACAATCGGAACGAAAATAGGTACTTGAAAGTAAGTAGGACGTTTAGGTTCCTCATCGAGATTCGGTTCACATGAATCAACAAGAACGGCCTTCCGATGGAGATACGCCCTCATTGAGGGAGGATCTCTTCCGCGTCATTAATCACTACGCAGATCTGGCTCAATTGGCCAAAAAAGGTGAAGTCGATCCTCTTAGTCAAATAGGTAAAATAGTCAAGAAAACCGTTCCTTATCTTCTTCTCACTATCAGAGACATGCTTCCCGCCCTTGAATCCGATCAAATTTCTTATTTTGAAGCATTAAACAACATCATCCGTGCAGGCAGGACATGTTCGGATCCCGAAATGTTGATGGACAGCAAAAACGAGATCCAGAGAATTGAAGAGGGGAAGCGGATCTTCATATTCGCCGTGAAATGGGTGGAGATCGCATCCAACTTGCTTCCAAGTCCCTCAGACATGGATGCAATGAAAAGACGACTACGGGAACTTAATAAAAAATATATCGAAAAATATGCATCCGAAGAGGACACTACTATTCTGATCCCGTGTTTTTTCTCGGATAGAGAGGCCGAATCCAGAGAAACCACCATATTCAGAATGGCGGATCTTGTCAGAAGGGCCGTCTTAGAATTGCATCATTTAATGATAAGCAATGAACCAAGTAAAAGATTATTCTTTTTTACCAGTAACTCACGGGTGGAAATAGAAGAAGATATTATGATCCTCAGCAAATACCTATTTAGGTGTGGTTGGGGTGTGGAACGGATTGCCACGGGATACTACAAGGAAGCAATGGCTGCTTTCCTTAATGAAAAATTGCTGGATTACCTCATCTCAACGAGTGATCGAATCGACACACTGTTGGGAACATCCAATCACTTGCTGTCTCTCTGCAATCTTGATTTCGCGTCATTCTATGAAGTCAGGAATGACTACTGTGATTTGACTGACCTGAAAGAGGCCAATAGCAAAATCAGAATTATGAAGAGTAAAAATCGCAGGGGGGGTAGTTTACTCAAAAAGCTTCTCCAATTAATGGAACTATACTCTTCAAAGCCGCTGGGGCGACTCCTTCAGGGATTCATGTTTTATCGTTACCATTCAGCTTTCGGTGATTACCACGGCATACATAGAGTAAAAGACCCCAGAGTGCTTGAAGCCGTGAAACTTTATAAACCTTTGCTGGATAAGCAAGCAGTAGAACAGCGTGCTGAAAAAGACTTGGAGCAGAGCGGCAAACTTTTTAGTTCCAAGACTCGGGATGAAATGAGCGGCTTGCTCAAATTGATAATGGACTCTCTTGAGAATCCGGGCAAAGTTGTAGGTAAGAAAGTCAAAATACTCGGAGACATTTCTTCCGGTGCGATGGGGAAAGTTTGCATAGGCATTTTCCGCGACCAAATTGTAGCTCTGAAGAAAGTGAAATCGCAGATTTCCAGCAGCCTAGGTGATCCCGTTGCCTTGCTCGAATATGAAGCAGCTATGCACGCTCGCGTTCAATCCGAAGATCAGCACCCCTATATTGTAGAGTATTACGGGTTAATTGAGCAGGATGACGAAAAGCTGCTCCTGAATGGCTATTACCCAAGTGATAATCTGACCCACCTTGTGGAACGAAACTGGCAAGAAAAGTACAAGCAGCCCTTCAATACTGAAAGTAAAATCACACTGGGTACTTTAGAAGCTGTTATCAACCAATTGCTGGAGTGTCTGCGAGTTTTCCGGTCAAAGGGCGTTGTACACCGTGATCTTAAGACGGACAACATTCTTTACATGGTGGATGAATACGAACGATTAAATCGAATCAAGGTAATCGATTTCGGAGTGGCCCTTGCTGCAGGTCCCGGTGCTCAAGAAGATCTTTTCAAAGGGAAGGTCGTCGGCACTTTCGCCTACATGGCACCTGAACAGGCGAGGGGCAGAAGTGTCTACGAATCGGATCTCTATAGCGCCGGTGCTATTCTCACGGTAATGCTCACGGGACAACTTCCTCTCCATTTTCCCAAGACCAAAACACGTCAAGATTTGATAGAGCAAATAAGGCGCATAGAGCGCGATAGAAGACCACGTTTAACGGAACTCAATTCCTGGCTGAAGAAAAATACAATTTTTGAGCAGATTGCCGCCATAGTGGAAAGTATGCTGGAGTTAGACCCTTTGCATCGCCCCACACTCGATGAAGTTCAGGGGGCATTCAACGGCATTTTCCAGCACATCGGAAACCAGAAACATAATTTGAGCATCTTTTACACAAAGAATTAGGAGGCGCCCTTAGTAGCCCACGATGAGGGTTTCTTCAGATTTTTTGTTTGCTGACAACACATATTGATACTTACCGAACCTAAATTCATTTACTCTCTTTTTATATTTTTTGAGGATAGTCTTTAACGAGGAGATCGGAGGAATTCCATCACTTCGATAAGAAATTGCGAGGATAGAATCGCAATGTTTTCTGAACAGTCGATCAAATGCACTCAATACTTCCGATTTGTTCAGCCAAGGATTGGGCGTTTTTCTGAGAGGTAAATGCTTTCTTGAATAGTCAATTTTTGATCCCCATTTGTCATAGTCAGTCAGCCCTTCTAGAAAATGGTAAAACTCTCGGTAATCAACAGAAACACCTCTGGAGTTCATATATGGAGGATCTATGTATATCAGGTCAAAACGGCCGGGCACTTCCATTGCATCCAAGTTGTAAGCTTTGTTCCGTCTGAAATTGTCGAACACGGCACAATTCGCCTCGTGAACAAACTTCCTGAACCAATGTTCCACTGGTTTGTCCCATGTTGATTTGTTGCCGAAAGAACGAGCGACATCGGCGGTTCTCAGATAAAGATTTTTTCGGTGGAACAGGTTGTAAGGACGTTTTATGATGCAAGTTTGAAACAGGGCAAAGTAACCTATAGCAGCTTTATGCTCGTCTTCTATGTCGCGGAGATTTGTTACTATTATGTCGTATGATCGGTTTTCTGAATCTGTGAAGTAAACGTCTCGATAGGTAGTTGATATAAAATTTGGGTACTGTTTACCGGGCAAAGGCTGAAGAATATAGTTCATGTCGTCCTCGGACAGGGTTGTCTCCGAGTTTTCTATAAGTGCTCTTCCCGTTAGGTAATTAGATCTTAATAGGTCATTATAACTCGTTTCCTTATGGTTCCGCTTGAAAAGGTATGCCACTGAACCGGTACCCCCGAAGGTATCCAAGCATGAATCGAACTTAAATTGATCTAGAATGCTCCAAATCCAATCCGTCAACTTCGATTTACTACCTGTATATCGTGTTGAAGGGAACTTGCATCCAGATGTCAAGTCGGCGGGAATGCTATTATGCATAATGTCTGCTCTCGGGCCAGTGCAATACGACCTGAAGCCAATCTCGATCAGTTTTAAATTTGGCGAGATCTTACATCAAGACGGAACCATACTCGCATTTACGGCATCATTAAAGATGGATGGAGAAACTCAACGGAGACGACAATGAGCGAGCTGATACTTATTCTGTTGGCGGCAATCGCTTTCAGCTCCCTATTGAAGCTCACGGTTAAAGGGAGCCGAAGACCATTACACCGCAAAAATGCTGCGCCTCTGGAACCCGGCAGGTGTTACAATGATTGTGTTCGCTTCCATGACGGAAGGAATAAGAATTTTCCTTGTGCTGCTGCTTGCGGAATTGATTAGCCTCGAATTGAAAGCCGGGTTTCTTGATAAAAAATCGCCTTTACGGCGGGATTCAGTTTACTAAATCATGAGGTACGGGAGGCCGTACCTCATGATATCAGGCTTGACCTACTAGACCATGATTGTCGTCGTCATCGCCCCAATTAAGATTGAGAGAATTCATATAATGTTTTAAAGAATATCGCGAAATACCCAACAACCTTGCAGCACCTTGTCTACTGCCTCCGGATCTTCTCAATGCCTCATTGACCAATGAACTCTTCATTTCACGTGTGATGTCATTGAGTGTGCGATCCGATGGAAAATTGATCGTAAGTGACCATTCACGTTGCGGAGCGGAAAACCCGAGTCCCGATAGGTAGATACCTTTTCCGTCCGCCAGCATCAAAGACCTTTCGAGAACGTTTCGCAATTCCCTCACGTTTCCGGGCCAGTGATAATTCATAAGAGCATTCATGGTATTGGCGTCTATGTCCGGAATTTCCGTCAATTGAATTTCGCTCTTGAGCCGCGCGAGAATTTCATGGATAAGTATTGGGATATCTTCACGCCGATCTCTCAAGGGCGGAATAATTATCGAAATGACGTTAAGTCGATAGAAGAGATCTTTTCGGAAACGGCCGGCTTCGACTTCTTTTTCAAGATCTCTGTTTGTTGCAGCTATCAATCTGGCGTTAACGGAAATGTTCTTTTCACCGCCTACCCGAGTAAATTCCCTTGTGTCCAGAAATGTTAACAACTTGGCCTGCAAATTGGGAGACAACTCCCCAATTTCGTTTAGAAGCAGAGTTCCGCCTTCGGCCAATTCAAGGAGACCTCTCTTTCGTCCATGTGCTCCCGTGAAAGCCCCGCGTTCATGTCCGAACAATTCACTTTCAGCTAATTCCGGGGCTACAGCTGCGCAATTGATAGCGAAAAAAGGACCGTTGACCCTCTTTGAGTGTTCGTGAATATACCTTGCCAAATAGTCTTTGCCACTGCCGCTTTCTCCTAGTAGCAATATAGTGGTTTCTTTATCCGCTGCTATCCTGATCTTGCCCAATGTAGAACGCATTGCTTCAGATGGATACTCACCAGAACTATCCGGCGTCTGTAATGAGATCATTTTACGTTCAGTCATGTTTCGGGCTATTCCGCATAATCCTATGATGCTGCCCTGACTGTTACGCATAGGTACTCGGACTTCATTGAAGGTTTGAGGAATGCCTCCAATTTTTCGCGTGTGCTCTTCTTCGATTAGTTC
>CAZTJA010000029.1:17555-20352 GCA_964613745.1 uncultured Syntrophaceae bacterium | reverse complement strand
ATGTTCGGGGGTACAAATACATGGGTCACATTGTAGTGCCTGATAGTGTCTTCGGGATCTAACCTGAGTTCCCGTTCTTGATTTACACTTTTCCTGCTTTCGTAGCATTTTTGGAAATCGAGAAGAAGCTCCTGATAATCTTTAAAAACATCGGATGCCTTTGCCCCAATGGCAAGTACATGTCCTAAGCTCTTCTGTGCAGCTATATTTTGATCAACAAGAATAAACTCCGATCCTTGCTTTTCCCAGGTATACGTTGGTACCGGCATCCACTTATATTGGGCTCGCAGTCTTTCCTTGCTCAGTTCCAGTTCCATTAATAATTGATGTCGCTGAACGGCATGATTAATAGCGCGCGTAAGGAGATATTTGTCGTACTTGCCCTTCACAATGTAGTCCTGCGCTCCACTTCTAACCGCTTCAATACCCAGCCTCTCATCGTCCAAACCTGAAAGCACGACAATAGGAATCCCTCGTGAAGCTTCATAGGCTCTTAAAAATGTGTCTATGCCCTGACTGTCAGGTAATCCAAGATCCAGGAGCATCACGTCGAAGGTCTCCTTTTGAAGTCTATTGACAGCTTCACCGAGGTATTCGATATGTAATATTTCGAAAGCCGATGTTTCTACTTCCGATAATTCGACTTGTAGAAGCCCAGCGTCAATGGGATTGTCTTCCACAAGCAATAACCGGATTTTTGGTTGCATGTTCATTTCCTTCCTAAGCTCCGCGGTGTTTGACGCATCTCTTAAGCAATGACACTACGGCGTAAATAGCTATTAATTGTAATTCTCGCATAATGAGTTGATCACTGTTCCAAGCTCGGCCGAATTCCGTTTTCTCCTTTAAAAGTAAAGAAAAATGTAGTCCCCATTCCGGGCTGGGACTCCACCCAAATTCTTCCGCCATGACGCTCAACGATTTTTTTGGCAATCGCCAGGCCTATTCCGGTTCCGGGATATTGCGATCTTGCATGGAGTCTCTGAAAAATGACGAAAATACGTTCTAGATACTCCTTTTCCATGCCGATTCCATTGTCCCGAATGGAAAACACCCAATCTTCATCCATTTTCTCAGCTGTTATTGAAATCGTGGGTGGTTCATTTTTCCGAAACTTAATGGCATTTCCTATAAGATTTTGGAAAAGTTGCGTCAATAACGTAGGGTCCGCAAAAATCCTGGGCAATGGACCACTGTTAATTACGGCACCGGATTCAGTTATTGCGGAGTGGAGATTCTGATTCGCTGATGCCAGTGCTTCATCACTTTGTATGAGGGATACTTCTTCCGTTTTCCGTTCGACCCTCGAATATTCGAGCAAGTCCTCAATGAGGTGCTGCATTCTTTTGGCAGCCTCAACCGCATAATTTATGTACTGGTCCGCCTCCGGTCCCATGTTCCCTTGATACTTACGCGATAATAGCTGGATGCAGCTCACAATATTTCTCAGAGGCTCCTGCAGGTCATGTGATGCAACATATGCAAACTGCTTGAGATCGCTATTCGATTCTGTCAATTCACTAGCTTTTAATTCCAGCTCTTTCTCGACCTGTTTTCGTTCTATGATCTCTTGCTCAAGCTTCTCTCTTGATTCGCTGAGGTGCAAGGTCATTCGATTGAAGGAACCCGCAAGTGAGCCGATTTCATCTTTGGTTGTGATGGGAACAAGATGCTTCAGATTTCCGGACCCTACAATATCCACTCCTTCATTTAATACCTGCAATGGTTTGACTACCGCTCGGTTCATGATTACGAGATTTGCAGCTTGGATGCCGACCATAATGGCGATAAAAACCATGATCATCCACGATGCCCATTTTTGCGTCTCTAAAACATGCGCTCTGCTAATGTCGTAAAATTGGGCTGAATCCGCAACCATAGATTGCAATTTAGTGGTGATCATACCTGTAAGTCTTTGTTCCAACAGCTTTAAATCGACACCTGTAAAGCGGCCCATATTCACATTGTGCCGTAGATCCACCAATTGTTGAAACACAGGCTTAACTGTGCCGTGGTCTCGTTCAAGGCGTTCCAGGATCTGCAACTCCTTACCGGATTCGGAAGTTCTTGATTTTGTTTCCTTCAACAAACCTTTCATTCGATCATAGCTGATCCACCATTGAGTCAGGGGCCTTTCCTCTGCATGAATCAGATATTCGTTGGCCAAAATGTTCAGATCGAAGACAGTCCGGACGATATTGTAATTATTCCTCATTTCCGTGAATTCCGTCTGCAGATTCCGTGACTCCGTCAAGAGTATTACTCCAACGGCAAGTGCCAGAAGCACGTAAACTGTGGAACTGAAAATCAATTTGTTACGTATCGTCATCGAACTCCTACCGGATGAGACTAACAGTTCCCGGAAACAAGGCTCGCAGCGGTCCGTCACAGATGAAGTTGAGAAGATTTGGAATTGTAGCGCCGTTCCGCTTGATCCGGCTTATCCAGCGAGCCCCCGATTCCATTTCGACGAGCAAAGCCTGATCCAACCTCAGGCCAAAGTCATTCAAACTCCAGGTGATATCAGTTTGAGCGGCTTTCCCGGTTCCCAGTTTAATGGCCCGTTCCGTTAAGTCCCGAGCGGCAACATTGTTTTCCGCAATGAAAGACTCGGCTCTATAAAGGGATTTCAAAAGTTTGTTCGTGATTTCAGGTCGATTTCGGAGTGTGTCTTTATGAGCGGCCAATATGAAATGCAAGTCATAGTTGGTCTGGGCATTCCAGGATGTCACGTTTCCACCGAGTTCAGCAACCATTTGAGAAGCAAATGGCTCCCAAACTACCGCCGCGGATACTT
>CAZTJA010000029.1:3121-17455 GCA_964613745.1 uncultured Syntrophaceae bacterium | reverse complement strand
AAAATTTCCACAGGCATCCTCCGAAATTACTTTGGGCGGCTGATAGTTAACTGCACGCCGATAAATTAACAGTGATTGAATCAAACTGACGCATTAATTCTAATTTCGATCAGTATAAGTTTACGCCCACGAAGTGTCAACCTCAAAGGGGTTTTTTAGGCCCGTAATCCCCGATCGATCAGCATGTTTCTGAAGCAAACTTGACACTGCCCGTTCAATCTCCGATAACACTTGTGCACGTATATTCTCGATCATCAGTATAGAAAGACGAGGTCTTCCGACGATGCGTATTCTGGTTTCCGGCTCGGTGGCGTACGATCGCATTATGGATTTTCCGGAGCGGTTTTCGGATCACATTTTACCCGATAAGATACACATTTTGAACGTATGTTTCACCGTGAATGGGATGAAAGAGCAGTTCGGCGGCACTGCGGGCAACATTGCGTACAATCTCACTCTTCTCAATGAAAAACCTTTGATTCTGGCTTCTGCGGGCAGGGACTTTGACTCGTACGAAAAAAAGCTCAAAGATCTTGGATTAAGCACTGAGGGAATTCGAATCATTGCCGAAGAGTTCACGGCGGGAGCATATATCACTACTGATAAAGCCGACAATCAAATTACCGGATTCAATCCCGGAGCTATGAAACACCCGTGTCTATTTTCCATTGATGGACTAAATCCTGACGAGACCCTGGCAATAATCGCTCCGGGATGCCTGGAGGATATGTATCAATATTCTAAGTTATTTAAAGAAAGAGGTTTTAAGTACATTTGCGATCCGGGCCAGTCCATACCCATGATTTCAGGGGAGCGGATGACTGAAATGATTTCGGGTTCGTTTATACTGATTTCTAATGATTATGAACTCGAATTGATCATGCGTTCGACCGGATATGATAAGAAAGGGCTCCTGGATAAAACTCAGATGATTATCACGACATTGGGGGATCGTGGTTCCGTTATCACCACCAAATCTGAGGAAATCCTAATACCTGCTGTTCCTGCGCAGGCCGTTATAGATCCAACCGGTGCAGGAGACGCTTACAGGGCCGGGCTCATCAAAGGGTTAGTCGAAGGTAGATCTTTCAAGGAAGCAGGACAAATGGGCGCAGTGATTGCCGGCTATTGCGTCGAATGTCTCGGTACCCAATGTCACACATTTACTCTGGAAGATTATTGGAACAGATATAATTCCGCGTTTCATTAATAAGTTTTTCATAAAAAAAGCCCCCAAAAGGGGGCTGTTGTCGATGAGAGGATTTACTCTACGTCATAATTGAGGTCAGCAAAGGTGACACTCTCTGTTTCAATAGAATTCAGAAAGTAGCCGTTTTTTACAAGTCGACCATCGCCCCCGGAATTTCCTTCAGGTTGGCCGAGATAGAACATTTCCACTCTGGTCGCCCTAAGGCCGGAATCCAAGTATATATGAGCAGTGGCGACTCCTGACGGCTCCCATCCTTGAGCCGTTGCGCCACTGTTAAGTAATTTTTCGATAATATTAGCTTTCCCTTTTAAAGAAGCGTGTGCTAGAGCCGATTTACCCTTCTTGTCTACTGCGTTTACGTTCGCATCCGCTTCCAACAGCATTCCCACTATTTCTAAGTTACCTCTGGAAGACGCCGCCATTAAAGCCGTTACTCCGCTATTTGGATCGCTTGCGTTGACATCTGCGCCACCCTCTATAAGGAGTTTAACCAGATCTTCGTACCCGACTAGTCCAGCCCACATCAAAGCCGTATCGCCGTTTACATTAACCGCATTCACATCGGCTCCATTCTCGATGAGAACTTCGGCTACTGTTGAGTGTCCCTGCACCGCAGCCCACATTAAGGGAGTCAAACCGTGTTCGTCACGAGAATTCAAGTCCGCGCCACTGCTAATACTGTTTACCAATTTGATGTAATCTCCTTCTTTAGCGGCCAGAAGAATTTCTGATTGAACCTGATTTGCCGTGGGACTTGGTACCAAATAAAAAGCCGAAACCAAAATTATGGGAATCAATACACTAACTTTGCGGAGCAACTTCTTCATAATTCCCTTCTCCCTTCACTAATTGTATAGAGCGTCTAAATTCAGCAATTAGAAAACTCACAAATTATGCATAATGTTCATGAGGACATGGAGCAAACTCTACAATCCGGCTCCGTCCTACCTAGTTTTCAGTTGTGTTGAATAAAATGTTGCTTAACGGGTTGCGAACGTGCGGTTATCAGAGTACCTCAAGGAACTCTTCCATCCCAGTTAAACACCACTCCCATGCAATTTAATCTTGCGGCGATTACTTCTTAAGCATTTCTCATGCCAAAAATGTTGGAGTGACTCCAGAAGGGCTTCTCACGATCCTAATAGTTTACATCAGTCATCGTGTGTTGCTGACGCGAGTTGCGGGAAAAAAACCGAATCGCCCTGTATGCGGTGTTATAGAACATGCTTCATTCTTGCACGGAGTTTAAATTACCCGCGTCATTTTGGGCAGGGTAATTTTCGCCCCTCTCCTCTAAATGGGATTTGGTTTAACTTTACACAAGTAAAAAAAACAGACAGAATTTGAGTCATTCTGGATAGATGTTTCGAAGCTAAGATTAAATTAGCAAGCAAAGCAATGAGTTACGAAATAGGTTTTGGTATAATTGCCGGCACGAGCCTTGCCTATTGACTTGCAAGGTTTTCTTGTTGAGCGTACAAATGTCACTCGTCCCTAGGAATTCACTTTTACATTGAGAGGGGCGTCATGGAGAATAGCATGTCCGTTGCTGCTGAGGAAATCATAGTATTGGCTCAGACAGGAGACCTGAACGGCATAGATCAGCTGGTGAAATCCGGCATAGATGTGGATACTCAGTCCGATTACGGTGTAACGGCCTTGATCGAGTCCGCCAGAATGGGCCATGAGCATGTTGTTCGGAGACTACTCGAACTGGGTGCGAATCCGGGTCTCTATGATAAAAAAGGGCGTACAGCTCTATTAACGGCAACATCGCTTAATAGCTCCGAAATACCCGCAATGTTGTTGAAGTCGGGAGCGGATGTGGACGCGAAGACGAAAGAGGGTGCTACAGCCTTGATTCTGGCATCAAAGCTCGGGAGAACGGAAACAGTCAAATTACTGATCGAGAATCGAGCCGATATAGAAGCCAAAGATGCATTAGGCAACACTCCGCTCCTAGCGGCTGCTCGAAACGGTCGTGCTGAAGTGGTTCGCATGCTCTTGGAAGCGGGAGCGCAAATCGAGGCGAGGTGTAGTGAAGGTTACACTCCTTTGATTTGGGCATGCCGTGAAAATCATAAATATACACTCAAGCAATTACTTTCCAATGGCGCAGACGTGAATGCTCGGAGTAAAGAAGGATGGACTGGTCTATTGTGGGCATGTTCCATGGGCTATTCCGAGGTAGCTGAAATACTTCTAGAAAATAATGCAGACCTTGAGTCACGAGATCCGTATGGTGCAACGGCTCTCATGAAGGCTTGTCGGCGTGAGCACCTTGAGATAGTAGCAATGCTCCTCCAGCACGGAGTAGATGTAAATGCTCGGGACGAGTACGGTTGGACCCCTCTGATGCGGGCCTGCCGAAAAAGTTCAACTCGAATCGCGTCGCTTCTGCTCAGCAACGGGGCGGATACTTCAGCAACTGATCAATATGGCGCCACCGCTCTTATTATTGCGGCATCGGAAGCTGATGGTGAAATTGTCGACCTGCTGTTGCAAAATGGAGCTGATCCAGCGGTAAAGGACAAGAACGGCTGGACGGCTTTCATGTGGGCACAATCCATAGGTGCTAAGGACATTGCTGAAAGGCTTGCGCTTGGTTAGCCGAGCCTCTCGGTTCATACTTTTTTATCTACATAGTCGGATTTGATCGGTATTTACACGCTAAGGGGCGGATAATGGAAGAAAAACTACTTGCTGCCGCGACCTCCGGCAATCTCACTGATCTTAAACAACTTTTGAGCTCCGGCGTCAAAGCCGATACCAAAGATGTATTTGGTTGGTCCGCCATGATGTGGGCCGCCTCCATGGGATATCCGGAAGCAGTCAAAATGCTTCTCCTATACGGTGCAGATGTTGATGCTCGTGATCAATATGGAGCAACGGCTCTCATGAAGGCATGTCGTCGAGGCTTTGCGGATGTGGTAACGGTTTTACTCGAATCCGGTGCTCAAGCAGACGCCGAAGATGAATTCGGGTGGACTGCTTTAATGCGCGCAAGCCGGCGCGGTTTTGCCGATGTGGTAAAAATACTCCTGGATCATAATGCAGATGCGGAAAAGAGTGATCAGTATGGGGCGACGGCCCTTATAATGGCCGCAGCGGAAGGGCACGAGAATGTCGTCTCGGAGCTGACGCGCAGGGGTGCAAATTTGCGAGCCCGGGATCGGAATAACTGGACGGCTCTCATGTGGGCAAAATCCATGCGTCATACGGGTGTCATTGAGATGCTTAAGCAACTCGGCGCTCCGGATTAATCACTTGTCAACTCACATGTGCCGGACGGAAGAGAGGTGCGTGATGAACAACAAGCTTCTTGATGCTGCAGGAGAGGGTAATCTTGCGAGGGTTCAATCTTTATTGTCAAAAGGTATTAACCCCAATTGCTCAGACGATTACGGCTACACTCCTCTGATATTAGCCGCATCAGAGGGGCGAGTGGAAATGGTCAAGGTCCTCCTTGATAACGGAGCGGATCCCAACGCCGTGAGCGAATCATCATGGACTCCTCTTTTGTGGGCTGCCTCCATGGGGTACGCGGAAATCGCTAAGTTGTTGCTGGACGCGGGAGCTTCTACTGAAGCTAAAGATCAGTACGGGGCGACTTCAATCATGAAGGCATGCCGAAGAGGACATTTTGAAGTCGTAAAGAACTTACTTGAAGCCGGAGCAGATGTGAATGTCACGGACGAGTACGGGTGGACTCCCCTCATGAGGGCGTGCAGGAGAGGATACCTGGAAATAGTGGAACTGCTTCTTACGCATAAAGCTCAAATCGAAGCCAAGGATCAGTATGGGGCAACGGCTCTCATCATTGCGGCTTCGGAGTATCACCCTGAAATCGCAAGGGTTCTGCTCGAAAACGGTGCTAATGTTAATGCAAAGGATAGGAATGGGTGGACCGCACTCATGTGGGCTGAATCTATGGGCCATCCACTCGTTGTAAAACTGTTAAAAAGCTACGGCGCACGATGATCAGGCGAGGTGTCGGATGAGAAAACTTACCGACGCGGAACGTAGACACATTTTAGAACTCGTTACCCGTGGCGAGCAGCTACCGTACTATTATAAGGAGCTGCTTTTCCCGTCACCGACAGGCAGACAAAAATGGAAATTTGAAACGGGAGAGGCTATAGTCTGCGGTCCTAAGTTCAACGACAATACGGTTTTCTGCGCAAGTCGAGACGGATACGTTTACGCCCTGGACTCCGATACCGGATCTCTCAAATGGAAATTCCAGAGCCACGGCAGAATAGAGGCAGGTCTCTTAATTTATGAAGACCTCGTTTGCTTCGGAAGTGAAGACAATTGTTTCTATGCCTTGGATCAGGAGAGGGGTTGGATGATATGGAAATTTGAGACTAGGGATAGTATTCAAAATTCCGGATCAATCCATAATCAAGCCGTTTACTTCAGTTCTAATGACGGCAGTATCTACGCAGTTGACTTGGCGAATGGAATCGAAGTCTCTCGTATCAAACCCAAGAACTGGTCCATTTCGGGTCTTACTATACAAGATGGAATTCTTTTTTTTGGAAGCGGTGATTCGAGGCTTCATGCCGTGGATATAGACAGCAAAACGGAAAAATGGAGCTTCCGTACTTCAGGTGATGTTACTAAACCGGTGCTCTCGGGGGACACGGTATTTTTCTGCAGTAGAGACGGAAATGCGTATGCAGTCGACGTCCTCACCGGCAAAGAAAAATGGCGGTATGAAACCGGAGACTGGTGGACATCACACCCCATTGTAGCCAGACCCGCCGTAAGCGCAAAGACGATGGTTTTTGGGAGCACGAATCACGCTATTTACGCATTGAATGCAAGTTCGGGCGAGGAAAAATGGAGATACCGTACCCGAGGGTGGATCATCAGTGCACCAACTGTCGAAAATGACCGTGTATACATAGCAAACGGTGCCGGGACTCTCTTCTGCAGAAATCTTGAAGAGGGACGGGAGCTTTGGAGATTCGAAATACCCGGTTGGATCGCCTGTAAACCACTCGTTAACGGAAATATGGTTTATTTCGGAGGGGGCGACGGTGTGCTGTATGCCCTTGAGGAGCATGGAGAATCTATAGGTCTGTCTTAAGGGAATCCGCAAGGGCGCCCTTGTCCAGGTAAAGAATGCGCTTCGATCTTTTGGCTGCTCTTGGATCGTGCGTTACCATGATGATTGTCTTCTCAAATGTGTCATTTAATTGATCGAGCAAGTTAAGAACGTCCGAGGCCGACTTTTTGTCCAAATCTCCCGTTGGCTCATCAGCTACAATCAACAGAGGGTCCGTTACCAGGGCTCTCGCAATTGCCACACGCTGCTGCTGACCTCCGGAGAGTTGAGAAGGATAATGCTCCATCCGATCCGCCAAGCCTACTGCCTCCAAAGCGGCTACTGCGTGTTCTCGCCGCTCAGTCCTGGATAGATTTGTCAACAGCAAAGGAAGTTGGACATTTTCGAGTGCGCTCAATACGGGAATTAAATTATAGAACTGGAAAATGAAACCCACACTTTCAGCTCGCCACGAGCTGAGATCCGATTCAGAGAGAACGCCTATATCAATTCCCGCTACTTCCAATGTTCCCGAATTTGGACGATCAATTCCTGCTATAAGGTTAAGTAACGTCGTCTTTCCCGATCCTGAAGGACCCATTAGTGACATATACTCGGAGCGACCCACGTCAAGACTGATGTCCCGCAATACCGGAATTTCTTGATTTCCTCTGAAGTAGGATTTGCTTACATTCCGAATGACAACTAATGGCGGCTTGTCTGGATCCATATTATTCTTTGACTTTCACTCGGCTACCATCATGAATTCCGTCGTCCAGAAAAGAAATGATGATCTCGCCTTCTTTTATGCCATCCAGGACCTCTATGACATCATTCCATGTGCGTCCCAATTTCACCGGCCTCTCATGTGCGTAATCGTTTTCCAGAACAAACACCGTGCCCGCATTATCGGTCTTCTTGCGCAAGGCGACAGCGGGAATTCCGATGAAAGATTGTCTCTCGTCTTCTTTCAGCGGTCTGGATAAGAAAGCAGCCTTTGCGCTCATCTCCGGGAGTATTCTCGGATCAATGTGGTCAAATTTAATTTTTGTGAGAACCGTAGCTTTTGATCTATCGGCTGTCGGCACAATCATGTGCACCGTTCCGGGAAATCTATCATTTGGCAGAGCATCGAGTCGGATTTCCACTGCGCCCCCGACCTTAACCTTCTCTATAGTCGATTCGGATACGTCAACTTCCACCATAAGTGATTCCATGTCGGCCATGGTTACAACTGCTGCTTTTGCGTTCAGTGATGCTCCGAAAGGAGCCACAACTTCCCCGATATCGGCGTTCTTGGTAAGGATTACGCCGTCGAATGGAGCTCTGATGAAAGAGTATTCGAGATTGACCTCCGCAACTTTGAAAGCTGCATTGGCTCTTTCAACCCCGAACTGGGCCTGAAACTCCGAAGCTATTGCTTTCTTGTAGCGTGCTTCCGCAGTATCGAAAGCCTGAACGGAAACAGAGCCGGTCTCTCTTAATGATTTGATGCGATTAAAATTCAGAGTGGCATCTACCAGTTCGGCTTTAGCATTGTTCAGCGCTGCATTGGCAACCTTCTGAAGAGCTTCCGCTTCCTGTAGTGAGGCTTCCAGATCGCTATTTTCCAAAGTGCCTAAAATATCGCCTTCTTTCACTTTCTTGCCTTCCTCCACATAAAGGTAACGCAATCGCCCAGTAGCCTTGGAAGAAACGGCAGCTTTACGCTGCGCAACAACATAACCACTTGCATTGGCTACGGTGAGCGCACGTGAAGCGAAAGTAGGCCCCACTTTCAAGGTTTGAACCTCAATAGGGCGGGAAAGAAAACCGGCGAAATAAAGGTAAGTAAAGATCAAGACCGCCAACACAAGAGGTACAAACCAAAAAAAGAAACGTTTTTTTCGTTTGCGTCCGGAAGAAAGGGATCTCTCTTCAGTTTTAATCTTTAACTTCGTTAAGTCTTGCGGCATGTACTCTCTTCCAGAGCGGATTCACAACTGAAAGTGTAGAGTTGTGGGTTCGGCCTTTTCGGTATATAAATACCAGCGATTTACGTCTTTCGGAAGCTTTCCTGAAAATCCGCGGTAATTGCAATTGAAAGAATGCAACCAGCGGGGTTCGATTTTTGCCTTGGTTCGGAACAGTTCGTTCAATCTGAGGAGATCAGATGAGACTATATCTTTTTATACGATTCCTCCTGAATGTCGCAGGTCTAGCAATTGTAACACCAATTCTAGCCACACCCATCTTGATATTGAGTTTATTCCCGTCGGCCGCGTATACAGTTTTTAAATTGTCTCGGTTGTGGGCTTGGTTTATAGCCAAGTTCATGGGGCTCACCTTTTCAATTTCGGGAGCCGAAAAGTTGCGGCCCAATGAATCATACCTGCTTACCGCGAACCATCAGAGCTACACCGATATCTTGGCGTATCTTTTGACCCTGCCGGTTCGTTATCGGTGGGTAATAAAACGTGAATTGGTGAAAATCCCCATTTTTGGTTGGGCCCTGGATCGTACTGGAGCTATTTCGATTAATCGCGCCGATAGGGAAACAGCAATCAGGAGTCTCGATCAGGCAAAGGACAGGTTGAAGGGTGGCTGGTCCGTGTTGATATACCCTGAAGGAACGCGCACGCGTGACGGCCAAATCCAGCAGTTCAAGAAAGGAGCATTCATGCTGGCGGTGCAAACGGGAATACCTATTGTTCCGCTGACGTGCAATGGCGCCTACAAAGTTTTGCCTCGGGGTTCTCTACTGGTACGTCCAGGCCATATCAAGGTCTCCGTTTCCGATCCCATCTACACTGAAGGTCTTAGCGAAGCGGATGTTCCTGATTTGATGTCCAAAACACAACAGGCGGTTCTAGCCCGTTTCGAACCACATTATGACCCTTTTTCAAAGGTCCGGTCATAAAATGATTAATCGAACACCCGATTTTGATTTCGGTCAAAACTGGAGTGACTTTTTGTCCGGTTTTGATGAAGACCGTGTCGCATCTGCAGGAAAATCTCTCACGGACTTCCTTAAAATTAAAGATTTCAGAGGAAAATCGTTTCTAGACATAGGAAGCGGCAGCGGACTTTTTTCACTGGCAGCCTTCCGTCTGGGAGCTGAAAAGGTCGTAAGTTTCGACCTAAATCCTCTGAGTGTAGAATGTGCACGCCAATTACGTGAGTCGGCGGGATCACCTCCAAATTGGGAAGTTTGTGAAGGCTCAATCCTCGACAATGCTTTTGTATCAAAATTAGAACAGTTCGACATAGTGTATTCGTGGGGAGTTCTTCACCACACCGGCAGGATGTGGGATGCAGTCGTTAATGCAGCAGGGCTCGTAAAACCGGGGGGGAATTTCTACATTGCGTTATACAACAAAATCCTGACTAGAAATGGAAACTCATCACCAATTCATGATTTTTGGGTATTTGTAAAAAAGACACATAATTCAAGACCTGTCATTGGAAAATACTTGTTGGAACCGGCTGCAATGTCGGCCTACATTTTGATGATAGTCGCTCAAGGTAAAAACCCTGTAAGTCACATACGGAATTATAAATCAGACAGAGGAATGAGCTGGCGCATAGATGCGGTAGACTGGTTAGGAGGATGGCCGTATGAATTCGCTTCGATTGAAGAGGTTTTTACGTTTATGAGGTCTCGTTATCCATTATATGAATTGAGGAATCTCAGAATGACGGGCGGTCGAGGTTTGAATTGGTATCTGTTTGAAAATACCGGGCCATCAGAGTCTTAATGAGACGGCGGAGATGAAGCTTCTTTTCTTATCGGTAATATTGCTGTTTGAGGATTGAGCGGCAACCATACGGTAAATACGGTTCCTTCACGATCCGACTTCACGCTTATTGAGCCTTTGTGGTCTTCAACAATTTTTTTCGAAATAGTTAGTCCTATTCCCGTACCATAATCTTTTGTGGTGAAAAACGGACTGAAGATTTTCTGCAGTTCGTCAGGGGATATAATTTTCCCGTCGTTCTCGATCTTTAACTCAAAGTAACTTTCCGATTCCAGGCCTCCTGTTTCTTGTGCCTTCTTGGCCGCAATGAAAAACCTCGTTTCAACTTTGATCGTTTCCTTTTCAGGTGAAGCTTCGATTGCATTTGATATCAAATTTCTTACGACCTGCTCGAATCTGTTCGGATCAAGTCTGACCTCACCCACTTCTTTGCTCAAATCAGTGTCCAATCTGAGCTCTTTTTCAGCCATCCTTCCGGAATGTACCCTGAGAACCCGTTCTACAATGTCGTTTGGGTCGACAGTCTCAAGCCGAACGCTTTCATGCCGGGTGAAATCTATCAAATTGGAGAGTATCTTCTCCAGCCTCTGGATTTCGGAAATCATTATGTCGCAAAACTCTCGACGCATTGCATCGGTCGGCGTATCTTTTGAATCGATCTGCCTCGCCATTCGTCTTGCGAAACCGCCAATGATTGCCAAAGGCTGCCGAAGCTCGTGAGCAACCTCGGCTGTATGATCAGCTATTGCTTTCGACTTGCCCGATTGCACAATATGTTCATACAAATCATCAATGATTTTGATCTTCTCAAGCAATTCTTCCCGAGACGTCTTCAATTCCTCTTCGAGTTTTCTTCTTCTAGTTATGTCCCGCATTACTCCTTCATATCTTATGGGCTCATTTTCCAACTGAGACGCCTTGCATCGGATACGGGCGAACTTACTATCACCGGAACCAGCAATCATCCTAATTTCTTCATCCCAAATTGATTCAAGCTCCACTTTAAGAATTTGTTTTGCTCTGATCACGTCTTCATCCATTACATGATCCCAAAGGTAAGTATCGAGTAATGAGTTTACCGATGTTTCCAAAAACTTCTCGACCTGTGTATTGACATAGGTGAATTTTCCTACATCATCCAGGATGAAAATCACATCAGGAACTTCTTCCAGCAAAGTTCTATAGCGTCTTTCGGAATCAAGCAGCCATTTCTCCATGCGCTTACGACCGGCAAGTTCCTTCTGCAAATCCGCTGTTTTCTCCTGAACTTCTCTTTCAAGCTCGTCTGCCCTAATTATCATCTTGCCTGTGAGAGGTCTGACCAAAAGCACCATCCCCAGGGTTCCGAGCAAAACAAGAGCTATCATGATTTTAACATTGGCAAGAATTCTGCGATTTACCGGAGCATAGAGTTCATCTCTGCTTATTCTCACCATTAAAGCCCAATTCGTTCCTCTTACAGGTCCATAAGCAATTACATCTTTGCCTCTTGGAACTTCGTTTGGGAAAATTATTCCTGAGCCGTGCTCGGCGGTTCTCTGGATTGCCGTGCCTATTTGCGAATCGAGCGGAACTTTGTCGGAAACAGACCCTCTGTATCGAAAGGGGAAAAAGAGGTGAACTTCGTTGTGATCGATGGTAGCGATGAGAGTTTCGCCCGTCTTACCCAAACCTGTATAATCCTCGATAATTCTCTCTAAATTAAAAAGCCGAAATAGTACTACGTCCGTTCCGAGTCTGACGGACTCCGAATTGGTGATCGGGGTTATAACAATCAAGTATGACGCTCTGCCAATCGCAACCGGACCGCGAAAGACCGGTTCCGTAGCTTGCGTGTCCACTTCCGAAACCAACGAATCCGGCAAATCAACTCCGAGCTGAACTACTACTCTTCCATTCGAGTCTTTTCGGGTCAGGTTCCAGACCTCATGCGATGCATTTACCGCGTCAATCAGGAGCGTACCACTCTTGTCCCATGCCTCTTCCGCCGTTATTTTTCCTTCCCTGAAATCTTCGAGAATCCTTCGAGCACCGGTTCTGCTGGCGATTTGCAGACAAACGTCTCTCGCCCTAAAAAGATACTCCTCAACCGCCATCGTCTTGGTATTTAGTGCGAGCTTAAGATTTCGTTCTTCTTCTCGTTTTAAATGATCATAAATCGGGACGATACTCACGGTAGCCACGATGAAGCCGACGAGCATAATGCCCAGAGCCGAACTTATAACAATTAGCTTTTGCAGGCGTTGCGTTTCTGAAGGCATGTAATCCTATACTTGCATAAGTAAATGGTCATTTGAGCATATCTAAATAGATCCTTTTGTTCAAACATAACATTTACGGACCAAAGAATTTTAACATCCTTCTAGGACTCGACTTCCGCAGTTATTCAAAGACCGAGGCTGAAACGGTCCTCAGTTCAAATCTGTTCACGAATGCCAAACGGCTTAGAAACTCACATTTGCGGGATGATTACTAGTCTGGTGTCGTCAACTATGTTAATATCATCGGATTTTCTTGATCCACGCAAGATGCGCAGTTGGCCTAAAAAAGTATTTAAAAAGGGAATTTTATAATGTTGATAACGGAATTGCCCGCTCAAAACGCTCTGCTTTACGGGCATGATTTGGCCCTTGTCGAAAGAGAGCCGGCCAAGAAAAAACGGAGAGAAATAACTTGGCAGGAATTCGACGATCAAGCAAACAAAGTAGCAAATGCCTTGATTAGGAGAGGGGTAACCAAAGGGGACACTGTGGTGCTCCTGATGATGAACTGTCTTGAATGGCTCCCGATTTATTTCGGTATTCTACGAACTGGAGCATTGGCAGTTCCCTTGAATTTTAGGTTCGATGCGGTTTCCATAGAGAGATGCAACGAAGTTGCCCGTGCTAAGGTTTTCATCTTCAGTGAAGAATTTATAGATCGCATCAACAAAATAAGGAATAACCTGACTTCCGTTCGCAATTTCATTTATTTGGGATCCAACGGAACATGTCCGGATTATGCCGAGCCGTACGGAGTGGTCATTGAAGCCGAAATGCCGGTTTCCGTACATGTACCCCTAAATATTTTTGATGATGCAGCCCTTTATTTCACTTCCGGAACCACGGGAACTCCAAAGGCCACTTTACTAACTCACCGTAATTTGGAATTTGCGTGTCAAGTGGAACAGAGCCATCATCATCAGACACGTGAAGACAATTTTCTGTGCATTCCGCCCTTGTATCATACCGGCGCAAAAATGCACTGGTTCGGCAACCTCGTTGTTGGAGCAAAGGCCGTTATTTTAAAGGGAGTTACTCCGGAATGGATTCTGGAGGCCATATCAGAGGAAGGCGTCACCATTGTTTGGTTGTTGGTGCCTTGGGCATTGGACATACTCTTCGCGATTGAGAACAAAGATGTCAAATTAGCTGACTACAAACTTGATCAATGGCGACTCATGCACATTGGTGCTCAACCTGTGCCGCCCAGTTTGGTTCATGAATGGAAAAAGATCTTTCCTCATCATCAGTATGACACCAATTACGGACTCACGGAATCGACAGGTCCGGGCTGTGTACACTTGGGAATTGAAAACATGCACAAGGTCGGTTCCATCGGAGTTGCAGGATTCGGTTTCGAGACACGAATAATCGACGACAAGATGAATTCGGTAGGCATAGGGCACATAGGCGAGTTGGCTGTGAAAGGCCCTGGAGTAATGAAGGAGTATTTCAAGAACCCCGCTGCAACGAGGGATGTGCTCATTGACGGGTGGCTTTTGACGGGGGATATGGCAAGAGAAGATGAAGATGGCTTCATCTGGCTGGTAGACAGAAAAAAAGACGTAATCATCACAGGTGGAGAAAACATATTCCCGGTTGAAATCGAAGATTTTCTCCAGGGCCATCCAAAGATCATGGATGTCGCCGTCATAGGATTGCCGGATATAAGACTTGGAGAAGTCCCTGCAGCAGTAATTCAAGTTAAAGAAGGGCATCAACTGACGGAAGAAGAGGTCAAACATTTCTGTCAGGATCTGCCAAGATATAAAAGACCTAGACGTATCATGTTCGGAATGGTACCGAGGAATCCAACCGGCAAAATAGAAAAGGTAAAATTACGAAAGCAGTATCCGGCCAAATAATTTATTCGATGAGTAGTGTGTGAAAACACTTTTTTCTCAACATACCTTTGTGGACGAAGATATGGTTTCAGAATCGATACCTTGCAGCAGAATTGCACTAAACACGGAGATAATCTTTGCTACCCCTTGAGAATTACAAGCATGGGCTTAGCACCGAACGGAGATCTTCCTACTTGGGAAGCTTTTCATAAAAAGGCGGGGTTTCACT
>CAZTJA010000029.1:0-3021 GCA_964613745.1 uncultured Syntrophaceae bacterium | reverse complement strand
TGGCAACACAGTTGTGCCGTTATCAGACAAGGTCGAACCGATCAAGATTCATCACTTTGTTCCATACGGCAACAAAGTCTTGTACAAACTTCTCCTGAGAGTCCTCGCATCCGTAGACTTCCGCTAAGGCCCGGAGCTGGGAGTTGGAACCGAAGACGAGGTCCGCCCGGGTAGCTGTCCACCTGAGTTCACCCGTAGTGCGGTTACGACCCTCGAATACTTCTTCGTCTTCCGAGATTGGCTTCCATGTTGTATTCATGTCAAGCAGATTTACAAAAAAATCATTAGTGAGCAGTCCGGGTCGTTTTGTGAATACGCCATGCTGAGACTGTGCAAAGTTGGCATTCAAAACGCGCATTCCACCGAGGAGAACCGTCATCTGCGGAGCGGTTAATGTCAAAAGTTGCGCACGATCAACAAGCAGTTCTTCACCGGAGACGGCGTATTTTGTCTTAAGATAATTACGAAACCCGTCTGCAACCGGTTCCATAACAGCGAATGACTTGACATCGGTTTGCTCCTGCGAAGCATCGGTACGGCCGGGCGTAAAAGGGACTATTACATCGTGACCTGCGTTCATGGCAGCTTGCTCAACGCCTGCACATCCTCCCAGGACTATTAAATCGGCTAAAGACACTTTCTTGCCGCCGGACTGTGACTTGTTGAACTCATGTTGGATCGATTCGAGTTTGCCCAATACGGCTTGGAGTTGGGCAGGTTCATTAACTTCCCAATCTTTCTGCGGTGAGAGACGAATGCGAGCACCATTTGCGCCGCCACGCTTATCGGAGCCGCGGAAAGTAGATGCGGACGCCCAAGCGGTTGAAACAAGTTCCGAGATCGTTAATCCAGAAGAAAGAATTTTGCGTTTAAGTTCCGCGATATCTTCTACATTCACGAGTTCATGATCGACCGTCGGCATTGGGTCCTGCCAGACCAGTTCTTCTTGTGGAACTTCCGGACCGAGATAACGTGAACGTGGCCCCATATCGCGATGCGTCAGCTTGAACCATGCTCGAGCAAAGGCATCCGCGAATTCTTCAGGATTTTGCTGATAGCGTCGGGCGATAGGCTCGAAAATTGGATCATATCGGAGCGATAGGTCCGCAGTGGTCATCATAGGGCGGTGTTTCTTTGAGGGATCGTGGGCGTCAATGACCATGTCCTCCTCAGCCACGTCCTTAGCGAGCCATTGATTTGCCCCGGCTGGACTCTTTACCAGCTCCCATTCGTATTTGAACAAAACTTTGAAGTAGCCCATGTCCCATTTGGTAGGATTAGGCTTCCAAGCTCCTTCAATGCCGCTGCTGATCGTATCGCCTCCCATGCCGGTACCGAAATTGCTCTTCCAACCAAGGCCTTGTTGCTCGATCGGAGCAGCCTCCGGGTCAGGACCAACGTGCGATGCATCTCCGGCTCCGTGACATTTGCCGAAAGTGTGACCTCCGGCAACGAGAGCGACGGTTTCCTCATCATTCATGGCCATCCGCGCAAAAGTTTCACGAACATCACGGCCCGAGGCCACAGGGTCCGGGTTCCCGTTGGGTCCTTCCGGATTCACATATATGAGGCCCATCTGAACTGCAGCAAGAGGATTTTCGAGATCACGATCACCGGAGTAGCGCTTATCTCCCAACCAGGTGTCCTCACTGCCCCAGTAGATATCCTCCTCTGGCTCCCACACGTCCTCGCGTCCACCTGCGAAACCAAACGTTCTGAAGCCCATTGATTCAAGTGCGCAATTGCCGGCAAGAATCATGAGATCCGCCCAGGAGATCTTTTTGCCGTATTTTTGCTTAATCGGCCAGAGAAGACGACGTGCTTTATCAAGATTCACGTTGTCGGGCCAACTGTTGAGAGGCGCAAATCGTTGAGTGCCGGATCCCGCTCCGCCGCGACCATCGCCCATGCGGTAAGTACCCGCGCTATGCCAAGCCATACGTATAAACAAGGGTCCATAATGACCGTAATCGGCCGGCCACCATTCTTGTGAATTGGTCATTAACGCATAAAGATCATTCTTCACTGCCTGCAAGTCGAGTGTCTCAAACTCTTTGGAGTAATTAAATTGCCCGCCCATGGGATTGCTCAGCTGAGAGTTTTGATGAAGAATTCTCAAATCCAATTGGTTCGGCCACCAGTCTCTGTTGGCAGTGCCTCTGCGTCGTGCCGGTCTACCGGTTACCGGACATTTGCTTTCTTCTTTAAGAAGATCCCCTAATTGAGATAAATCGCCGACTACATCAGGTTTATTCTGCATCTTGTTTCCTCCTCTCTCGTTGTTTAATTGCGGTTAGATTTTTGTAAACCTGCGGAAGAAGAAAATTCCTTTTCTGGAGACTGTCGTGTCTCAGAAATATTCTTTCTCAGCAATTGAAAGACGTCACTCGGTTTCTTGACATTCTCGGCATGTTCCGAAAAAGTCTAAGCGATGGTGTTGAACCAGGAATCCGGTTTTGTTGATAATCTCGTTTTTGAGCTCATCCAAACTTTGTAGTTCAGGGTCCATAATTTTTCGGCATTTGGTGCAGATCACATGAGGGTGGGGGAATGGTTTGTTCCCATCATATCTATTACTACCATCAGGGAAACCCAATTCAAGAACCTCGTTGATGCTCTTGAGCAGGGCTATTGTTTTGTAAATCGTTGCCAAGCTCGTCGTAGGGAACTCTGTTCTGACCCTTTCGAAAATCTGTTCAGCACTAGGATGTCCATCACTATCCGCCAGAATGCGGAGCACGGCTAAACGTTGCGGAGTGATACGGAACTCGAGGTTTTTCAGTTTGTGAAGCATTTGTTGAAAGCGCTCTTCATTACTCGTTGAACCGTTGAGAGCCATGTGATATTCCATAAAAGAGCCGGTTTACTTATTGATAATTATTATCTACTGAGAATAGCACATTCAGGGTCGGTGTCAATCGAATAAAATTGTCGAGTGCACCCAAGCGGTCGTGCAATAAGTTGGCGATTGTACATGCTTTTGGACTACCATCAGTGAGCTTCACTCTTACATCGTGGCTT
>CAZTJA010000028.1:0-31443 GCA_964613745.1 uncultured Syntrophaceae bacterium | reverse complement strand
ATTCCATTCTCAGGTTGACCAATTTCAAATCTCTGAAGCGACCTCGTTGCAGGTCCCTTGAGAACCCGACCGTTGACGTCGAATTCGCTCAAATGACAGGGGCATTCGAAGAGTTTCTTATCGGGGTTCCATTTGAAACGACATCCGAGATGCGTGCATTTGTCGTCAACTATGACCGGATCAGCTTGCGACGATACCCTGGTGACCCACACTCCTGCATCTGCAATGTGCATCGGGTCGTCGGGTCTTAATTTTAAGAGGACATCCTCACCGAATTGTCGTTTTTGGGATTTAGCAAAGCTATGTGAAGCAAACTGAAAGGTGCCGATTCCGAGAATTGAGGAGACAAGGGCTCCTACCCCAATTATCATTTTGAAAAGAAAAGATCGCCGACTTTTTCCTTCATTTTCCATGTAATACCATCAATCGGTCAACCCGGGTCTCCAAGTGAGAAAGGCAGACCTGGGTCTGCCTTTCGTACGAATACCGAAATAAAGAAGGTTAGCAACCTTGATCCGGAAGCTTCGGTTTGGTGCTGGACGCGGCTTTCATCGCTTTCTCAGCTTCATCTTTTGTCTTAAAGGGACCCTTTACGACGGATTTAGCGTCTGCAGGTTTCTTGTCGACTACACTCGTCTTGCCGGCTGCATCCTTGATCACGTAAAACTCTTCGGCGACCGCGACTGAAACCATACAGAATGCAATTAGAGAACACATCACAACCGCGACACGTAACAGCTTACTCATTCACCGACCTCCTCAGATACATAATTATTATATTTTTATCATTTTCAGCTGTACTTTAAAATAGCTATTTGTCGTAAGGTGCCCACTTTTCTCCAAGCCCCGCAAGTGCAAAGGCCATTAAAGCCATTCCAAGAATAATTAACGCCATTGCCCACATAGGGACTCCAAACACCTGCCAAAGCGTGAGCCTTCCAAGATCGGAACTCATGTAGAAACTACCCCACAGAGGCATTCCCGCTGCAAAAATCCAGATCCCGGCAATCATCCCGAGAATAAAAACCATGGCGTCATACTTGCCGGAAACAATCCCCACGGCGGCTGTTCCAGGACAGTAACCGCCTATGACGAAACCGAAACCGAACAAGATCCCTCCTACTAGTTGCGGCCAAAGATAGGTTTTGAGCAAAGAGACTTCCAGCAACACTGAATAATCAAACAATCCCGCCCAATTGAGCAGTAACAGACCGAGCATTGCCGTAACCATGGCCGAAAACATTACTCGAAGCACTCGAAAATCGCGAAAATAGAAGATTGCAGTCAGATTTCTAGCATCGCCGAAGCCGGCTCTTTCCAGAACGAAGCCGAACAGAAAACCGATGACTACTGCAACGACCAAGCTCGCCTCGTATGAAAAAGCGCCGTTTATGTATAGCGGACCTATCATGACCACTGCCTCCTAAAGAAGTATGCAACGGAAAAAGCAACCCCGAAAACCGCCATCATGAACACCCAGCTTCCAACAGCCATAACTGCACCACCGCTCAATGCCTGGCCGCTTGTACATCCCAGAGCGAATCGAGTCCCGATACCGGCTATAATCCCACCAATCAGTGCCATACTTAGCCTCAATCCAGCACTTGCTGTAGGGCCTTTTCCAATCTCCGGTTTGATGCGTCCTGCCGTTGCCGCAGCAACCAAACCGCCGAGCAGTACACCGATAACTTCAAACACAATCCAATTCACAAAAATACTGCGCCCTCCCGGCTTGTAGAACTCACTGAAGTAAGAGTTTTTCTCAACAGCTTCAGGAGCAACGGTATGAGCGATTGCAGCAGAGGTCCTTGCCACCGCTCCAGATGCTCCAAGCCCCGTGCCCATCACATAATAGGTAAGGAGTAACACCAACCCGAGTGCAATTCCTGCAACATAGGGGTTCCAATAGCCTTTTGAGTACTCGAATTCTTTCATTTTCTCACCAGAATAGTATTACTTCATGAAATCTGAACGATTCACACACTCTCCGCCTATTTTGTTATTGCAAGGACTTGAAGTCCGTTTCAGATTTTAACCCTTTGCTGACCACTGAAGTTTCGCCTGTCTGAGCTTGGCCCGAAACCTTGTCCCACAACACGGATGAGTTCCTATCGCCGGTTGAGTGAATGATCGAGGGAACTCGTGTTTTTATTGACGCTTCAAAGAGAAAGGCGACTAAAATGGCCCCCAAGGAAAACAGAATGGCGGCCGTGAGACCCTTGATGACCGGCCTTAACGGGTCCATATTAATTGAGGATTTTTTGTTTTTAACAGCAGGTTTTGGGGAATCGCTATTTGATGAGACATCCTCGTGCATCGCACCCGCATCGTTCGACATCTTTGAGATTTCACTAGTATCGTTAGTTGTCATTTTCCGTCCTTTCAGAAGTGAGCTGAATAACAGCTCTCGAAACACCCCCGGCAATCAGAGCCAAGGTAACGAAACCCTCTTCACGGGCCTTCCGCTCTAAATCCGGCATCCAGTTCAAATGATCTCGACAAAAGAGAATTGACTCTTCGATGGAGTCCCGCTCAAGTAAATATGCCCAAAACTCCAGTAATACTGAGATGTGATCCGGAGATATGTTCCCGCCGAAAGAAAAACCCAACGAAGAAAGAACCTGAGACATATGGCAAGCAGAATCTCCTTGGCTTAAGCCTTTGGCACCCTTCATGGGATGGGACTTTTCCGAAGTCCAGGTCTTGTACGTTGATTCCTCCAAGGATACAGGGCACCTTGGAAAATTGAGTCGTTCGAGTTCTTGGGACCACTTGTCCAAAAAGACTCTCATTCCGTTCTCGCTGATCCCCAGGAGCATGCCTATTCCCTGCTGCAATTCCTCGATATCCTCTTCGTCCAGGTTTGCCGGCGACAATGCATCGGGATCCGAAAAGATGAAGGAAAGTTGATTCACTATCGCAGGCAATGATGCGGCTAAGCTCTTTCTCGGTTCAATCATGTAATACATTACAGGATTTGCGGTGCAACCCCGGAGAAAACGATCACAGCCCTCAGACTTAGCCCCCCCAAAAGTACGCAGGCATCGACGGTCAGGATAAGTGCTTTCGGTAAGTGCTTAAGTTGGAAATATTCGACGGCACTAACAACCAGCGGAACTAGAATGCCTAGAAACACGACGAACAACCAAAAATAGGGGCTCAGCACGCCCGAGATGAGCAGGCCCGCTGAAAAAGCCGTTTCGGTCGATCTCGTCGCCGACATGACGATGAAGAGGACGAGCACCACGGCCTCAAGAATCAAAAAAACCATATGACCGTACGCGAAGTTGCTCATATTTTTGATGCTTTTTGCATCCATAATCGAGGCGAGTATTGCGCTGCCCGCTAACCCGGTAGAAACCGCCGAGGCAAGAAACAGCACCGGCATCAACGGTGTATTCCAAAACGGCACTCCATTCACAACGGCTATGAGCACACCGGTGTAGCCTGCGGTGCAGATGGCGAGAATGCTGCCAATAACAAGAAGAGCCTTTTCATATCTAGCGGCAAACTTCCCCAGAATAGGAATGTCGTTCAGTGCGGCCGCGTAGAGGATTGCCACCGGTATAAAGACGGACAGTATTAGCACTCCCCAGGAAATCATGCTCCCCAGGTTGCTGACGAGATAAATTTGTCGCCATGGTTGCCACAACCCGGCCTCCAGATCGAGGACCAGGCATAGCGTTCCTATAGTTACGAGAGGACCCGCTGCCAGAGACCCGGCTTTTGCTAACGTTCGGGACCAGTCGGGAGCTAATGTTTTGCCTGCAGCCGCGGTCAAGAAAGCTCCAGCCCCCGCTCCCGCTAAAAAGAGATACGCTACAATCATCCATCCCCATGCGTTCTCGGGCATCTCTTAGCTCCTCTTGTAAAATATTTTTGGCTTTGTATTCAGATCTGCACGGAGGACTTCAGCCCTATTCTGCGCGATGAACTTGCTAATGTCGCTCTCGGGGTCATCTAAATCACCAAACACTCGCACCTGAGTAGGACAAGTTGTGACACATGCCGGCTTCCCTCCGTCCCGAACGAGATCAATACAGAACCAGCACTTAATGACGATTCCACGGTGTTCATCAACGAGCCTGACTCGATAAGGGCATGCCTGGATACAGTACTTGCAACCAATGCATCTTTCAGGGTGAACAAGTACCACTCCTTCCGGAGAAGTATAAATTGCTGCGGTCGGGCATACTCGTTGACATGGAGGATTTTCGCATTGCATACACTGGTACGGAATAAACTCCTTATCGAAGGACGGAAACCTGCCGACTTCCCGCTCCTTGATCCAGTTATAAGCCTGGTTAAAATCGAGATTTTGTTGGTTCTGACAGGCTACTCGACATGACTGGCAGCCTACACATCTTGTTGTATCTATCCCAATTCCATATCGCGGCATGTTCAATCCTTACGGGAAGAAATATCGATTTATGCTTTCTCTACAATCACAATAATTTCATTGGCCATGACGTGGCCCAGAACCGGATCAAAATACGTCGGAAGGAAGTCGTTGTACGATAAACCGTATCCAAAGCCGGTGGTCAGATTTCTGGAAAAATTCCCGTATCCGCTCGGAAGGAAAACGCATTCAGGATGAATGGCATCCGTGACTTTTGCTCTCACCTTGCCTTTTCCCACCGTAGACGACATTACCATGACGTCTCCGTCTTTGATGCCCAAAGCCCTCGCCCGACTTGTGTTTATCCAAACTCGGTTCCAGTCGTTCATTACGGAGATTTCTTTCAGGTACTTCTGGTTCAATGTACGAGCATGTGTCAGGTGAGCCTGCTTCCCGTGAATGAGTCTGAAAGATTTAGGATCTTTAGGATCGGGGGAAACCAGAGGCTCTTCCCAGGTGGGTACCGCGGGAAGATTCATGTCCTTGAGTATCGATGATTCAAATTCGAGTTTGCCGCTGGCGGTGGTGAATTCTGGATCAGCGGGGACCCATTGACCGCCCAGGTCAACAACGCCCTCTTTCTTGAGCTGTTCAAGCGTGACACCGGTTTGAGCCAAAGCCGCCCGATTATAATCGTCCAAGGTGAAGTTGAAGTATTGACCGATTCCACAACTGGGTGCCAACTCAATCAAAATCTGGACCATCGGTTTCGTATCATAAAGAGGTTTAACGACTGCTTGGCGTATTGCAACCTGTTTAGAGCTATACGAATGATTCGCGTGTACAACATCATCGCGTTCAAGATAGTAGGATTCGGGGAGAATATAATGTGCAAGTGATGCGGTTTCGGACAGCACGTAATCAAAGCTTATCAGTAAATCCAGCTTCTTGTATCCCTCTATGACTCTGGCCGGATTCGGATTGGTACGAAGAGGGTTGTTATGATAGACGAGACCCGCCTTGAGCTTTCCTGCAATGGCCAACTCCGGAATGGAGTGGGCCAGACCGTGCCCCCTTGGCGTAAGTGGGTACTTGTCCGGGTCGGTGCTACCGTCCACCATTGGTCCCTCAACCTTGGGTGGAGCAGGAAACTTGTCTTTGTCGAGTTTACCGAGTTTTGCCTTGGGCGGTTCATACAATCCCCCAAGCTGGTTATAATTGCCCAGGAGTCCATTTACACATGCAACGGCTCGAACAAGTTGAAGGCTGTTCTTATACTGTGTTCCAAGCGCTGCGTGATATCCGCGATGAACAACGGCCCTCGGTGCTGAATCTGCCAGTTCTTTGGCCATCCGAATTATTACCGATTTCGGAATGGTCGTGATTTCCTCACCCCATTCAGGAGTGTACTTTTCAACCTCTTTGGCCAGTTCTTCGAATCCGACGGTGAATCTTTCAACGAAATCCTTGTTGTAGAAATTCTCTTTTATGAGTATGTGCGCCAAAGTGAGCATTAAAGCCAGATCAGTGCCGGGTCTTATTCTGACCCATTGGTCGGATGCAGCGGACATTTCACTGAACCGAGGATCTACAACAACGACCTTCGCTCCTCTGGATCTCCCTTGCGCAATATCGTTCAATTGCCTCAATTGGAGACCTGCAGCAGGGTTTCGACCTATCATGAGAATGTATCTTGAATTGGTGAAATCGTGTTCAGGCTTGCTCGACCCGGTGGTCAACCACCAACCTATATTCCGAGGCAAAAAGCATGTAGAACCGTGAGAAAAGACGTTCGGTGACCCCAATGCAGTCATAAACCGCGTGCAAAGTTCAGAGTTACCTTCCGGGTAATGGAGCCAGAAAATTGATTCAGGACCATGCTTTTCTTTTATTGCAACAAGCTTTTCACCAATTTCTTTGTACGCCTGCTCCCACGAAATAGGCTCAAATTTGTTAGGCCCGACTCGCTTCAACGGATTGCGAATCCGATCTTTGTTGTAAACTTCATGTAGCAAGGCATGGCCTTTAGAACACATTTTACCGACGTTATTGCCGGCGATGGGATTTCCTTCGGCTTTCCAGATTTTGTCGCCTTTTGTATAGACGTTTATTGCGCACCAGTTGCCGCATCCATCACACAATGTGGGTGTAATCTTTATGTCCGTGGATCCCTGGACCGTCTTCGCCCAAGAATCAAAGCTAAAATAGTTGGAAGCTAAGAGAGTTGCTCCTCCGGCCGCAGAACCGATGAGGAATTTTCTCCTTGAGAACTTTGGATTTGGCATATTCCCTCCGCCGCTAGGGAGATCTTGTTTATACTTATATATGAATATCTGAATGTTGTCAAGGCAAGTTCGATATTAATGATTTGTGTTCAACAATCACCCCCTAAGAATTACATGCACTTGAACCAATATGTTACGATGCGGGCACTGAGTTACGTGAAATTTATTATTCGACTACATGTCGCGTCGCGCTATATATTGCAAAACAACGCGCTTCCTCTCACTCACATATTTAAGAACACATTTGAAAACGGCTTAATTTTCCGAACCCGAGGGCCTATTTTCCACCTTACTTAAAGTCGGATCCTCTCATTTCAATCGTTTCAGTTTCCAAACACATAGCCGCCCGTTACCGAAAATGATCCCAACCACCGGCGGTAAGCTTCTCAACTGATCCATCACGCCGTCGCATGAATAATCCGGGCTCCTCTTGTGTGTATCCGATTACATACAAAGTCAAACCATTGTCTTTGAATGACGCTTTCAGTTTCTCAATGACGTGCGGTTCAGCCGTTCCGAGCAGCACGTAGTCTTCTCCGCCATTTAAAACCCAATCCAATGGATCAACTCCCGTCAGCTCTGCAATATTCATCAGTAAATCCGTTAGTGGTAGGTCGGCCTCATTGACTACCGCTCCAATACCGGATTGCCGACAAATGTGCCCCAAATCGCTTGACAAACCATCGGAAATATCGATGGCACATTTGACGTTTAAGGAACCACAGAGCCGTCCTTGTGCCACATGGGCTCGGGGTTTCAGATGAGCTTCCACGCAAGCGTCTGCATATTCTCCGGCAAAAATACCCGGATTCCGAAGAATGTGAAGACCCGCAGCGGATTCACCAACAGGACCGGTCAAAAATATCAAATCCCCTAATTTTGCTTTATGTCTCAGAAGAACACGGTCGGGCTCAACGGATCCGGTCAAAGTGATATTAACAACGAAATCGCTTCTGCTGCCCGTTGTGTCTCCTCCTAATATATTAACCTGGTACTTTGCCGCATCTTGATACAATCCGTCATAAAATCTGGTAACCCAATCCAAACCAAAATGTTTGGGCACGGCAATTGAGACGAATGCATCAAGGGGTATCCCGCCGCATGCAGCAACATCCGACACATTGACCGTCAGGGCCTTTGCTCCGAAGATTTCCGGAGATGCCCACTCCGTCATAAAATGAATTCGCTCGACCAAGAGATCAGCCGTAATGAGAAGATACTCTGGTGAGCCCGTGTCAATGACGGCACAATCGTCTCCAATAGCCTTGACTACGCCGTTTTTTCTGATAAGCCCACGGGCTGCAATCCGGTCTATGAATCCGAATTCCCCAACGTCTTTAAACTTCATAAGAACTAAGGTGCTCAACCGTCAATTGCGTGTTGTTTTGACACCGACATCCATTTAACTCGGCAGAATTTCCCGTTCAATATTCCTCATCATCATCGTCATCATCACTCTCAATTTCAGCAAGCAAATCATCCGGAATTTTTTCCCTCGGAGCTTCCGACCAGAGGCCCTCCAGGTCATAAAACTCCCTCACTTTATTGAGAAAAACATGGACAACCACATCACCATAGTCGAGCAATGCCCAGCTTCCTTGAGGCAGACCTTCCGTGGATTGGGCACTGAAGCCGTGTACCTTTCCTTCTTCAATAATCCCTTCAGCAATAGCCCTAACCTGGCGAGCCGATCGACCACCGACTATTAAAAAGTAGTCCGCCATTGCGGAAATTTTTGATAATTTCAAAATCACAGGATTCTGAGCTTTCTTTGAAATTGCTGCCCGCACCAGTAACTCGGCTTTCTGCCGCACTTCAGCCAATTGATCTTGATTCAATTTAGATGCCGCTTTCATATAGTTTATGTTTTTGGATGAACGAGATTACGATATCCGGAATCAAATAACGAATACTTCTTCCGTCGCGAACCAAATTTCGAACCATAGTGGATGAAATTTCCAGTCCCGTAATCTTTGAAGAAATTACTTTTTTCCCGCTCTTGTGTATCCACGCTTCATCTCGCTGATTGAAAGACTCTTTGAGTTTTACCGGCAAGCCCGCCCACGCATCCTGGAGGTCCGTGCCGGGTCTCGGGATTACAATGAAGTTAGACAACTCAAATAGGCGTTGATAGTCCTTCCAGAGGTGTATTTCCTTGAGCGAATCCGACCCGATAATAAAAAAAACCTCTGCATCCTTATGTTGAGCAAACACTTCCAGAGTATTTATGGTATAGGATTTCCCCTTGAGTGACACCTCAAGATCGGACACCTCAAATTTGGGGTTGTCTTTGCACGCGAGATTCGTCATCTCAAGTCTGTGTTGCGCTTCCGCAATATCAGGCTGGTTCTTGTGAGGTGGAATATGAGTCGGTATGAATACCACCCTATCGAGGGAATAAGTCTCGCAAGCTTCTTCCGACAAACGAAGATGCCCGAAATGCGGGGGGTTGAAAGTACCGCCCAAAACACCTATTTTGGTCATAAAAGGATCTCGATCAATAAATTTGCATAGAAATTACCGGACGGCAATAATAGCATCATTTCAAAATGTTAGCCTTAATAACATTCAAAACGGTATGGATAATATTTAGTTGAGCAGTTTAAACCATGTTGTTTCACAACACGTTAATCATATATTAAACAGAACAATTTGAAAACGGAATTGTCCTTTGTAGCATCCGGTCTAACTTAGGAGGCACTTTCTTTGGAATATTTCATCGGGTTTATCATTCTTCTTGGAATCTTGATCTTTATCCACGAATTCGGACATTTCATTGTCGCTAAAATGCTCGGCGTCAAGGTTCTCAAGTTCTCTTTGGGCTTTCCGCCTGCAATGATCCAGCGTAAATGGGGAGAAACCGAATACATTCTTAGTTGGATCCCTTTGGGAGGATACGTCAAGCTTCTGGGAGAGGATCCCGAAGCGAAGGAAGAAATTCCCCCCGAAGATATTCCAAGAGCTTTCACCAGCAAACCGTTATGGGCAAAAATGTCCATCATTGTAGCCGGTCCGCTTTTTAATTATCTACTTGCAATAGTGCTCCTGTGTATTGGCTACCTGGCAGGGTGGCCCGTGCTGACAAGTGAAGTCGGCAAAATCATGGAAAATAGTCCGGCGCAATCCGTTGGTCTCAAACCCGGTGATATGGTCACCGCAATAGACGGGACCAACATTTGGCGTTGGGACGACATGAGGAGCATGATTGAGCGCAGTGCCGGTAAAGAGGTAGTACTTAGCGTCGAGCGCGACGGTAATCCAATGGAGTTCCGAGTAACACCTACGGCAGGCGAGGACAAGGACATGTTCGGCGAAACTGCCGGACGCATCGGAGTAATGCCGTCGGGCAAAACAGTGCAACTGAGCGTCGGAGCGGCACTGTACGAAGGTGTCAGGTTTACCGGATATTTAACCAAGCTCGTACTGGTCACATTGGTTAAACTTGTAAAAATGGAGATCAGTGCTAAGGCTTTAAGCGGTCCTATAACCATTGCCCAAGCGTCGGGGGAGAGCCTAAAAGCCGGATTGTTCAGCTTTCTGTTCCTGCTTAGTTACATCAGCATCAACTTGGCAATTATAAATTTGCTTCCTATTCCGGTTTTGGATGGCGGCCATCTTCTATTTTTCTTGATCGAAGCAATTATGGGTAAACCGGTGAGCGGAAGAGTCAGAGAGGTTTCCGTCCAGGTGGGATTGCTCTTCATCATGTTCTTAGTCGTCCTCGTTTTCTATAACGATATAAGTAGAATTGTAACGAAAGGATGGACGCTCGCCCCATGATGAGGCTTACGGGATGCTGATCCTTGCCGTTCATTCAACTACTCCGATATTAGCGGCCGCCCTTCTCGAAGCCGGAGACGTCATCATTGAAAAATCGCTGCCGCCCGGACGCCGGCACCTGGAAAACATAGGGCCGCTGGTTAAAGACATTTTCGATGAAACTGCAATACAGCCCAAAGACCTCGATGGAATAGGCGTTGCTGTCGGGCCCGGTTCATTTTCAGGAATTAGAATAGGCCTTTCTTTCGCGAAGGGCCTAAGCCTCAGCCTTGAGAAGCCGATCATTGGCGTATCGAGCCTGGAGATTCTCGCATACCAAGCTTTTGAATCTGGATCGATAGTGACGTCACTCATAGACGCCAAGCGCAATCAGCTCTATTGCGCAGCCTACCGTTGCAGCGATTCTTTTCATCTCGTCGCCGGTCCCGCATTGATCGAAAAGGATGATCTCATGAATGATTTTGTCCCGACTTCTAAATCGAATGTTTTGTGTGCGGAAGTTGGGATTGAAGGATTCAGATCAGGGCACCGTTTTGTACTCGTAAGAGCATCGGCATCCACCTGCGGTGTCTTAACGACGAAGAGACTTGCTGCAGGATCGAGTGACGATGTTCATAAACTCGTTCCGATGTATATTCGCAAATCGGATGCAGAGCAAAAGCGCATTGAAACGAAGTTGAAAAACGCCAACTAGAGCAATTGAAATTCAAAACACCCATCATGAATGAATTGATCTTGATCGAGGGTTCTACGATTTATTGTCAGACTCTTGTCTATAATTTCGATCATGTTATAAGATCGATCCCATTCTGGTCTTATGGGAGCACCGCATGCGGCTATCACGATTGAAGCGTTTTTTTCGGGAATGAAGAGCGACATGGCGGATGACCGGTGTTTGTGCCCCTGTAAAATAAGGCTGATTCCGTATTCGGCAGCAATGGTAAGGATTTCGGCAGCATCTGAGAACGTGTGGGCCCAGTAGGACGAACTTCTCGGCACCGGAACAACGGGGTGATGGAGACAGAGAATTTTGGTAAGATTCCGGTTTGAGCCGCACAATTCTTTCAGCCAGTAACGTGTAGCTCGGTTCATTTTGCCGGGCCATGATGGGAATTGATGCACTGAATCTACGCCGATGAAAAGCAATCGTTCTTTTTCAGCTAAATATGTTATTCTGTCTTTTTGACCAAAATAATGGGAGAATCTGCACATTTTCAGACTGGGAAGGATGACCTCCCAGATCGCGGAAAGAGCAATTTCCCTATTTCCCGGGACTGCAATGTATTTTATTCCGGTTGACTCTAAAAAGTCTTTGGCCAACCGGAACTGATCGCTTCGGCCTCTGTCCGTTATATCTCCCGTAATTACAAGTAACTCAGGGTTCAACGTACGTAAATCATCTTCCAATGCGTGCAAAGCAACGCGGGAAATGTATGATCCGAAATGTAAGTCAGATAAATGGGCAAATCTCATCGATTTAGCTCCATACAGGTAAGTAGAAATAAAGTCAACTAGTCAGGGAACTAATCAGAAAAACGGCTTGATTTTTTAATACGAATTCATTAGAATTCCGAGAAAATTCCTACAATTGTTTTTTTGCCGAAAGAAACTAGTCCCCGGACCTGGACCAAGAGAAGCTCCAAAGGGAGCGAAGGAGTATGGAATGAAAGGCTTGGTTTTAGTAATCACGATAACCATTTCCGTGTGCCTCGCCGGTGCGCCCGCATTCGGACAGGGCTATCAAAATGCGCCGACCCAGCAGTACGGTTACAATCCAGTACAGCAACTTTATGGGCAATATGGAAATGCCGGTCAGGCCGGGCAAAATTACGGACAATACCCTGGTTACGGGCAGCAGCAATATGGTCAACCCCAATATGGTCAACAGCAGGGATATGACTACAATCAGATGGGCCAGTACGGATACGATCCATACAGCCAATATGGACAATACGGGCAGTACGGGCAAACACCGAATTATGGTCAGCAACAGGGAGCGGCTTCACCACCCCGACCCGGGCGCCGAACCAGAGGATCGGCAGCAAATCAGGCGGCTCGCCAAACCCAACCTCAAGCTCAACCTCAGCAGCCACAAGCGTCGGCTCCCTATATGCAAGTTCCGGGCGGTCAGAACACTCCCGCCCCCGACAGAATTTTTCAGCAGCCGGGATCCCTCGTAACAGGCGAAATCTATTGGGATGGTAGCGACAGTGAACGTGAGCCCGGTCAAATTCCTCAGGTGAGTGCCGATCCGCAAGCCGCCGCTGCCGCTCAGAATCCGCAGGCCGCTCGGCAGGCCAGACCCATGTCCGCGGCTCAACCTGCTCGGACCGAAAGGACTGCCCAGCCGCAATCAAAGCCTAAACGGAGCCTTATCGAGCAAAGAGCCTCGGACAACGATAGACCACCCGCCCCTGAGAGGAAAGAATTGAAATGGGGAAAAGTGGAAACAGCGGCTCCTTCGGTCAACACAGTGCAACCGGAACCGAAATCGGCCATGAAATGGGGAAAACAGGAAAAGCCCTCAGTCATTGAAGCTGAACCCGGCACCTCTTTTCAGTCATCAAGCCCCGGAGCATCGAGTACTCCGCAAGTTCAAGCAGAAGGTCAGAATGGATTGAAGAAATTCAACTGGGGCAAAAACTAGTTTCAGACCTCTATTGACTAACAATATACGTTAAAAAGGGCGGGTGCAAAAACCCGCCCATCCCGAAATTAAACACGTATTATCCGCTTTTTAAAGCATCATTTCTCAGCCAAAGACTCCTCACTGCCTATCAACTGATCTATTGTCCCGGCGTGAAGTACCAGATCCCTAATGAGGGGCTTGATTACTACACCCCATTCTGGATTCTCCGCAAACTTTAGATTTCCCGTTTCCAAAACTTTGGCGATTACGAAAATCTTTGTTCGTGCTTCTTGCACTTCTCTATGGATTCTCTCCATAGTCCACTTCGGTTTTGTTTCTTCAGTCTGGGCTGATTCGTGACTATCCGCTTGCGTTGTTGTGCTCATCATTTCTCCTTCCCTGATTCGCATCACCTGAATTGCCGTGTAGCACTATTGCTCAATTTTCCGTCCGGCTCTGATCCTAAAATCAATTGCTCAGACAACAATAATAGTACTGATCGGGCGTAAGCACAATCATTGTCGCCCTTTATTGACTTGAAACCCTTATTCGACTATATGCCATGGTAGCGTGCAATCCTAAATCGGGGTCTTTATGTCAGAGGACAAAAATCAAGACGTAGAAAAAAAGAGCAAATCGCGAGTCTCATCAGCAATCTTCTCATTGATTATACCTGGACTCGGGCAAATTATTCGCGGTCGTATTTTAGCAGGATTGCTGTTTTTGATGAACGTGATTCTTTATCTCGTCCCTTTGTTCATGAGCCACAATATGGAATACGACGTCCAGACGCCGTCACTGCTCATTGTCGTTGGCGTTTGGGTATGCTCCGCCCTTGATGCGTTTTTACAGAAAAGCTCATTTGTGATTCTGGCCTTGCTCGTCTCACTCTTCTTCTTCGGAACGGGATTCTTCAGCGCTTTTTTTATTTTGCCTCACTTGGATGTTTAGAACCATTCGGAATCTCAGCTCTATTGCAGCAATCCAATAATGCGGATACAATAATTCTATGGAAAATCAACTACTCAGCGTTCAAGATTTACACACGGTTTTCTTCACTGAAGGCGGCGTCGTGCCGGCGGTACAGGGAGTTGATTTTGAATTATCCGCAGGAGAAACGCTGGGACTGGTAGGTGAATCAGGCTGCGGCAAGAGCGTCACTGCTCTGTCCATAATGCGACTTATACCGGACCCGCCCGGCAAGATCACTCAAGGCCGAATTCTCTTCGAAAACAAAGATCTTCTAAGTGTGCCGGAATCGGAAATGCGAACTGTCCGGGGCGACGATATCTCCATGATATTTCAGGAACCAATGACATCTTTGAACCCGGTTTTTAGAGTTCAGGAGCAGATTGGAGAGGTATATCGCGTCCACAGAGGCATGTCCAAGAGCGAATCCATCAATGCCTCCATAGAGATGCTCAAAAAGGTCGGCATACCTTCGCCCGAGAAGCGTGCCAAAGACTATCCCCATCAGATGAGCGGCGGAATGCGCCAGCGAGTCATGATTGCGATGGCCCTCGCATGTGACCCCAAGCTCATGCTGGCCGATGAACCGACAACCGCCTTGGACGTCACCATTCAAGCTCAGATTCTCGAATTGATGAATGACATTAAACATAATAAGGGCACCGGAATTATATTAATTACCCATGATCTTGGGGTTGTGGCCGAAATGGCCGACAATGTAGCCGTAATGTATGCAGGCAGAATAGTGGAATACGCGAATGTTGAGGAATTATTTGAATCACCGCAGCATCCCTACACCACCGGATTGCTGAAATCTATTCCCCGCCTATCCGCAACGGGAGAAAAAGAACGGCTTCACGTAATTACCGGTATGGTTCCGGATCTACGGCATCTGCCCCCTGGATGCGCTTTTCAGGACCGATGTCCTGAAGCGAACACAATCTGCAAGGAACCGCCGGAGCTTGAAAAGAAGGAATCCGGCAGACCGGTCCGATGTTGGATGCGTAAATAACTGAACAAAACGGAGGAGAAATGTCCGCTCAATCGGCATACCAAATTGAATCAAAAGGCAGCTACGTAAATATAAAATACAGTGTTCGTGTAGCCCACGGCCAAATCCTCAAAGGTGCTGAAGAACCTGAAATAATGGATTTTGTAACCGGCTATCTTCAGGTCGTGCCCGGACTCGAAAAGAACCTTCTCGGAAAGACAGAGGGAGAAAAGCTCTCCTTCACTATTCCGGCTGAAGAGGCATTTGGTCCAAAATACGACGAGCTGATCATCGAAAAACCCAAATCCGATTTTCATTTTCCCGGAGAATTCAAGCCGTTTATAGGAATGGAATTGCCGTTAATCACGAGCAAAGACCACGGACCCGACACGGCGGTCATTCGCGAAATCAAAGAAAATACCATCGTCATTGACGCAAATCATCCCTTGGCTGGGCTCGCATTGGAATATGATCTGGAAATCGTTGAAGCCCGAAAAGCCACGGAAAAGGATATTTGTTCCGGTTGGGAAGAGACTTTGGAAGGCGGCAATTGCTCCGATGGTTCATGCTCTTCGCCTTGTGAACTGGTACTAGGTAATTCGGATAATTAATAGGCATTCTTGTACTATGAACAGGGAAGCTTAAGTGAGGTGTCTTTAGACCACAGCAGATCGAAGTGTGTATCACACCAACTCAGGAAAGTGTTTGTATGCTTCAGGCGATACTGAAGTAAATCTCAGTGTTGCCTCGGATCCGTCTTCTCTTTGTACTACGACGACCACTTTGCCGTATATTTCAGCAGGTTCTTCCTGATGCGGATCCGCTTTGAAGTAGATCTTTATGTCTTCCCATTGCTGTAGAATTTCGGATGTACTAAGCACGCCGCCGGATAATGATACCGAAATCAGCTTTCCGGTTTTGCGTTCGTCTTTCATGGTTTTTTGATCAATTCGCTGGAAGGTTACTTCCGGCGGGTTTTTCAAAACTCTAAGTTCCTGATCATGTGAGCTTATTCTTATCTCGTGAGTTCCACGGATTCCGATTACATCGTATAAGGATATTTCTCCCGGCATTCCCTTCATTTGAACTTTTAAAATGTTTTTAATATCAAGTTGATCCCCGATGTACTTATAAGTGGACTCGCTGATAAGGACCTGTCCTCCGACAGTAAACGATTCCATTCTGCCGGTAAAATTTACTTGAGATCCGACAGCGCCGTATTTCGCCCGCCTTTCCGACCCGATGTTGCCCACGACCACTCGACCGGTGTTCACTGCTACGCCCATCTCCAATATGGGAAAACCATCAATTTGATTGAGTCGGTTGATCTCCTCCATTTCTGCCTGCATTCTCAAAGCGCATGCCACTGCCCTGGCCGGGTGATCATCGAGGTGCTCCGGGGCTCCAAAGAATGCCAATATTCCATCTCCAATAATCTCGTCAATTGTGCCGCGATAATCCATTAAAATCTCAACCATTTTGCCCAAATATCTGTTCAGGAAAGAGATTACCTCTTCAGGTTTCATGCTCGTTGTCAGAGCCGTGAATCCCCTCAGGTCCGACATAATCATTGAAATTTCACGGCTTTCACCGCCCAATCTGAGACCGTCTTTGTCTTCGAGTAAACGATTAACAACCTCCCGTGTGAGATACCGCCCGAATGTATCGCGAATAAAATCCCTGTCTCGTAATCCCTCTACCATGTGGTTAAAAGCCGCGGCTAATGTTCCCACTTCGTCTTTACGCTTTACATCCATCAATTCCACATTCAAGTCGCCTTCGGCGACTTTGTCCGCAGTAAGAGCCATTTTCTTAAGAGGTCTCCCGATGGAGCCCGCAATCAAGACGCTCACGGCAGTTAACAGAAAAAGGCCTCCTGCACCTATTAAGAGCGTCTCCGTATGCAGTTTGACAAGGTCGGCCAAAACCTCCTCTTTCGGGAAAACGACCCCCAAAGACCATTGCGTGCTGGATATCTTCCAGAACGCCATATAGCTGTCCATCCCGCAAAACTTCGATCCTATATCAGCAATTCCGGATGGTTCCCGAAGCATTCTTCTACCCACTTGGCGCAAATGCGGATCATTCAATTCTTCGGCTATGCTGAATATGGATTCACGGGTGATCCACTCAGGCCGATAGTGAGCCAAGAAGGCTCCTGTCGTTGATATCAGAAAGCAGAAACCTTTCTCGCCTATTTTGACGTCGCATACGGCTTTAGAAAGCTCTTCCAGGCATATATCCGCACTAACGACGGCCTGCAGTATCATTGAACCCGACATGTCGTCCTGGAAAACCGGCACTGAATACGTCGTCATGAGTACTCCGCCGCCGCCGTCATCGTAATACGGTTCCGTCCAGACAGGTTTCTGTAAGAGCTTCGGAAGATAGTACCAGTCTTCCGTGCGATAATCCGTTGAAGCGTTCTCCAGCCCTAGAAAGGTTATCCCTTCCTTGCCCTTAAAGAAATAAGGGGCGAATCGCTTCTTAGAAACGTCAAAAGCAAAAGGTTCAAACCCAATTGCCGAACCGAAAATCTCCTTGTTCGTTACGACCTGAGCTTTAAGGAAATCAAGCAGTTGTTGCTCTTTGGGTTTTATCGCTCGAATGGAATTGGCGATACTCACAGGGATCTTTTCCGCCGCCCTGAACTCCTGCGCTAATTTCCGCGATACCGAAGCCGCAGTGTTAAGCGCATTCAGTCGCATTTCATTTAAAATCGTTTTTTTTGAAAGAATGTAGCTATATGCAAGGGCTACGGCAAAGATGGTTCCTGCCCCGAAAAATACCAGGAGTGCCAGTTTGAGACTTATGGATGATCTGAGGACCATCAATATTGGCCTACATGAAATTGCTCGAACTCGGGGAGTTGTTCGATGATTTTAGATTCCACGAGAATGCGACCCACCGCTTCGTAATCGGCTTTGTTGAGAGCGCCTAACTTTGAATTGCCATCTCTGGGAGCGATGACGTCCTGCATGCGGTTCAACATCCATCTCTGATGGGCTCTGTTGGTTTCCATGCCCGCCGTATCGGCATACTTCATGACTATTTTCAAGGTTGCATCTTTGTCCCGAAACGCCTCTGTCCATCCCTCCAATGTGGCCGCGACAAATTTGCGGCACTGTTCAGGGCGGGTCCTGAGTGTCTCTTCCAGGCAATAAATTCCGTCTTCGGGAAAATTCGGTATAAGGTTTCGCAAGAAGAATGGGGACAACTCATCCGGATCGTATCCGGAATTCAGAACCGTATGGTATTCGTTGAACCACATCATGGAAATTGCATCCACTCCGCCCCTCAGAAAAATGTTGATGGTCCTGTAAATGGGCACGATTTCGGGGTAAATATTATAGTATCGAAACAAAGCCAGAGGCTGGATCATAAATTCTCCGCCCCATAGACCTACCCTCCTGCCGTCAAGATCTCTCGGCTTGGTGATACCGCTTGATTTAAAGGCCGTCAGCATCATGGCCGAATGTTGGATAAGTTGAGCTATATTGACCACCGGCAACCCAAGCGATCTTTGCTGGATTCCGGTCGTGAGCCAGCCTGAACAGAAGTGTGCCCTTCCATGTTTTAGGTTGGCAAACGGTGGATTTTCGGGCCCACCGGTGAGTATTTCGATATCCAGACCATGCTTTTTGTAAATTCCTTGATCGAGCGCAGTGTAAAAACCTGCAAATTGAGCCTGCGGTATCCATTGGGGAATGAAAATCAATTTGTCGTCGGCTTGACCATGAACCAGAGAGCCCATGCAAATGATGCTGCAACAGAAGGTAAGGTATATGAATTTAGTCATAGTCGACCGGGAACTCAAAACCGCGAAGATTACATGGATGGATCCAAGGATCTCATTTTTTTTTGAAAAGTTCTTCTAGTTTTCGTCTTGCTGCCGCCGCTTTATCTGCTGAACAGGCCCTTGATTGACTCTCGTTCAAAAAGAAATAATCGCAGAAATTCCGACGATCCTTTACCCCTACTTTTTCGGCTTCGGGTTCTCTGCACTGGTTCGGGGCGGATTCGTCATATTCCCTACAGTTCAGACAACAATAAATATCGCTCCCGCACTTCGGGCATGTATCGTTTCGAAACACCTTATCGGCAAATTCGAGGACTTCTCCACAATGATGGCAAGACCCTTTTCTCATTTAATCCTCTTGCGCTCAGTAATCTCGCCGGTCTATTTTAGCTCATCGGTTCGAGTATGCGACTCTATTCTCGATATTTCGTTTCGAACCAAACTACCACAATCGGAGAAACAATATGGAGCCATTTTTAGCGCGACTACCTAAAGATGCCGACCTGCTTGACGCAATTAAACAGGTCTTTGTCCAAAAAGGAATTAAGAAAGCGGCATTTACTCTCATCGGAGCCGTTGATAAAGCGGTAATAGGATTCTATAACGAATCGATGACATATGTGAATCAGGAAATCGAAGATCGACTGGAAATCGTATCCTGTATGGGCAATATTTCGGAAAAAGACGGCGACACTTTCGTACATGCACACATTATCATATCCGGACAAGACTACCGCTGCCTGGGCGGACACCTCATGGCCGGAACAATAATCTTTGCAGCAGAGCTTTTCGGGATGCCCGTTCCCGGTGATGTTCCCGTCCGCAAACTCGATGAACCCACCGGACTTGCATTGTGGGCATAACGGCTTTTTTAGCTCCCGGAATGAAACACCACTTCAACTTTCCTTCACTTGGAGTAGAGAATGAGGCGTAATGACCTCATTCTCTTTGCCGTCGTATTCGTCTCGATAGGTATTGCCGTCGCACTGCCGGATTATGCGTCCGTGTTTCATCCCTTCGTACTGTACTTCATGATGATTCTCATGTTCCTGAGTTTCCTCAGAATGGATTTCGGCGCGTTCATTTCCCTCACCCGAAAAGCACTCATCGACGTCGCGGTCCTTTCCTCCATCAAGCTCATACTATTACCGGCAGTTCTTTACTGGATAAGCCTCTTTATTATTCCGGATTATGCCGTACCTATTCTACTTATCTCCGGGATTTCCACCGGAGTGGTGGCCCCATTCATCGCCGGTCTACTGTCGGCTGAAATGGCGCTCGTTCTACGAATGGTTATAGTTACATCTCTATTGGTCCCATTTACGCTTCCCGTAATGGTGAAAGCTCTTGCTGGTGCTGAAATCGTCATTCCACTCTGGAACATGATCCGGCTCTTAGCCCTGGTCGTCTTTGTGCCTATGGTCGCGGTAATAACGGCCCGTCGCACTGCACCGAACTTATTGCAAAGGGTTATGGAACGGCAATTTCCTATTTCATTGTCTTTTTTTGCAGTCATAAACTTAGGAGTTTTCTCCCAATATTCGCGATTCATCTTTGAATATCCATTTCAGCTGCTCATATCAATTGTGGTGGCATACGCCCTTTGCTGCATTTACTACGTGGTGGGCTACTTTCTCATTCCCGGTGGAACAATCAAAGAGCGGATATCCGGCGGTATAAGCCTCGCAATAATGAACAATGTGCTCGTTATTGTTTTTGCTTCCGGCTTTTTCGGTCCTCTGGCTTCGATTTTGGCTGCGGTTTACATGGCTCCGTTCTTCACTATGATTGTACCCGTTAAAATGGTTCGAAGGTATCTTGAGCGAATCAGACAAGAATAGTACAGTTTAGAACATACTTAAGAGGTTACCTATTTCCTGCTAATATTTCTGGAGTTATCCTTTTTTCTTGAACGGATCCAATTTTTTCGATACAATGCGCCAAATCCGAAGTTTAGGTAGCCATGTCGAAACACGTCAAACTTTTCCTGATTATAGCTTTTCTGGCTTGGGTGTGTCTTGCTGCAGGCTGCAAAAGCTGCATTCCCCAGTACATGGCCCCGCCAACAGCTCCTGTTTCCGCATGTTACCCAGTAGGTCATGATCCATACATCCCCATGGACCACAATCCTTCGCCGCTCAATCCTTGGGATCTCATGCGATCGATGGCTGGACCATTCGTATACGGACCGCCTCGATAATTCGCACTCTATGTCCTACACCAACACCCGCTGCCCCCTCGACACTCTCGCAATATTGTGACAAGGCTTATTGCTGTGACAAGATGAATTGAGGCGCGATTCGCTTCCCAGCATTATCAAAATACTGTCCGTAACCCTGCAAATTCCCGTAAGAATCAACGCCTATGATTGCCATTCTTAATCCTTCGCGGAAAACCTCAAACTCTACCGTTCCGATCAAAGGTAGGGCCATCCCGCAATTGATACGGCATGGGGCCGTACGTAAAATGCAACAAGGGTGAATGCAAACAGAGTTGATTTCCTTTGACGCGAACCGCAATCCAGGGAAACTCAATTTCCGGTGGGAACTGAGCCCAGAGCCACTCTTTCTGAATTTAGAATCCTATACAATTCCGTATATCGCTGTTTGATCTTTCTTCGAGTGCTTAAAACGGCTTGAGCATAACTCAGAGAGGCCCTCGGATGATCGCTGTTGTAAGCGCTTAAGGCAGGGATGACGTCCTTATAGAGTTCAAGATAGTACTTGAAAATTCGTATGCCGCAATCTGCATTGACCGAAGGATTGAGGAGTTGTTTCGTGCTGACGCCGAACTTGCCGGCCCAGGATGGAGCATGGACCTGAAAAATCCCGCAGCATGAGTATTCATTTATTACATTGCTGCGGAACCCGCTTTCGACATGTGCTATCGCAAGATAAAGCCACATGTCCCCACATGTGACTCGCCCGAAATGCTTATTTCCGGCATTCGCTATTGCAGTTGAAATGCTTGTTGCTGCATTGTAACCGATCTTTCCTTCACTCAATTCACTGATAATGGTGGAACATATGGCGATTCCGTGTGAATGCACCAATTCGCTGCAGATTCCATTCGGAGTAAGAACGAAGAACACTATTGCGGCCAAGATAAGCCGCAAGGCTACTCTCATACACCCTCCAGCAGGTAAGGATCGACGATCCTTACCCCAACCCCGTTAATTTTTTATGTAAATCAAGACGCGAAATGAACCCAGGCGTTACTGCAGTCCACTCTGTGCTTTTTTACTTCTTTGGAGCGACCGCTTTCACAGGTTTCGCGGTATAAACCTTACTTTCCAGGTAGTCCAAAGGTTTCTCTATGGGAGACATAACTATCGTCGAGCATCCCTTGACAACATCCAGGCAAGGATTAAAGAAGCTGAAAGTTGTTTTCAGGCATCCGGAAACAAGCCCTTCAGTTCTTTCCGCAAGCGAAACTCCGCCTTGATAAACCGTTCCGGCAACATTAGCGGCAGTAGACTTAATTGATTTCTTCGTTTGGTGTCCTGCAGCCAAAACCGGAGATGCCCAAACCGCAAGAAGCAGTATACTAAGTATAATTCCTGCTGTTTTTTGCATATGTTAGACCTCCAGATGAGATAGAAGCGTTTAATTTTCCCATAGTTTGGCGAATTTTGTCAAGTAAATAGCACTCTTTATTTTCATCGCTATTTGTGGTAATTATGTTTTATTCTTGAATTCCCTCTGTGAGGACTACAATGAAGACAATGTCTTTGGCCTGTCTCACAGTGCTCGTCATTATGTGTCAGACGGCACTCGGTCAGTCGGCAATGTATGATCAGAACTACACGGGTCCAACCAACTACTATGGTCATCCCACGTATCAAACAATGCCGCGTCAAAACTCCCCTGAACAGCAGGCTCCCCAGGGTATCCTCCCAATGGCCGGCTCCGTTTTGGGCAGCTTCGGCGGGTATCTTTGGAGCTATATGCCTGCACCTGTAACAGGGGCTCCAAATCCGTATCATGTGACGCCGGGAACCGGTCAGGTAAACACCACTTTCGTTCCTGGGGCACGTTGATCGTTTAAACAGAAATAATGATGATCAATGGCCGAGTTTGATTATCAAAGGAGTCCGTTTGCTCAACGACAATGATTTGATGAATGTCCAGGAGACTGCTTCAAAGCTTGTCTCACCGGTATACCTGAAGTTCAACTACGGCTCCGCTGATACTGAATATGCGGCTCTCATGGCCGGATTGGCGGCTCAGATCACTGGAGTATCGGCAAATAAGATAGAGTATTCCGAATGGAATTCGCCTTTTGCCCCCAACAAACCTTCCATTTGTATTTCGAACGACACGGGAAAAGAGATTTTTTATCTGGCGGCGCCGGAAGGCATGGAATTGGCTCCGTTTCTTAAGGCCGTTTCATGGCTCGGAGGTGCATCAGAGCTACCCAAATCGCCATCCATTGACGCTCTTGCTGCCATAAGCGACCCAATGCACATCAATGTGATGATTGCCTCAGTGTGCCCACACTGTCCTGCAACAGTGACGGCAGCAGTTGCCGTTGCCCTCAGCGGCAATTCGATAACTCTCGCCGTAATTGATGCGTTGGAGTTCCAGGAATTCGCTGAAAAGTACCATGTGAAATCCACACCGATGTTGGTTGTGAATGACGGTTTCACAGTGATCGGAAATCTGTCCCCACAAGATTTGGCTTCTCGCATTGTCGAGATTTCCCGTGAAGACTCGCTGACTCTGATACTTTCTTCAATGGTGAAAAACGGACGTGCCGAAGATGCAGGGGACCTGCTGCGTCGAGGTAATCCCGAGGCGATACTTCCGATCTACACGTCCAATGAATTTTCTGCCCGCATTGGAGCATTGGTTGCCATGGAAGAAGCCCTGGAATCCGATCCCAGATGCCTCGACCCTCTTGTGGATGAATTATGCAAGCTCCTTTTCCAAGATGAAACACCGCTCAGAGGAGACACGGCTGAATTGCTGGGTAAAATAGGCCACCCTTCCGCCATCCCCTTTCTGGAACGAGCAGCTTCCGACGAAGATGAAGACGTGCGTGGAGCCGTGGAAGAAGCCCTCGAAAGATTGAGGCCTACACTAATTTGAACGAATCTTCCGCTCAGCCACTTCCCAAAAAACCAAAGGAAAAGGGTTCAAAGCTTTGGTTTAAGCTTGTCCTGTTTGTCGTCCCGCGACTCGTGACCGGCTACTTTCGTTTAGTGGATCTCACCTCAAAAAAGATATGGCTTAACAGACACATCGAAATGGAGATATGTCGTAACAAGCCATTTTCATGTGCTTGTTTCCACGGCACTATGCTGTTCCCCGTCTATTATTGTAAGAGATTCCCCGGCGTTGCTATGGTGAGCCGTTCATGGGACGGAGAAGTCATTGCCCGCAGTATCGAGCGAATGGGGTATGACACCGTCAGGGGATCTTCATCGAGAGGCGGCAAAGAAGCGCTCACGGAAATGATCGAAGTGATAAAAGAACGAAATTATTGTTCTGGTATAGCAGTAGACGCCCCCCGAGGTCCCTCCCGAAAAGTAAAATTCGGAACGGTGGTAGTCGGCCGAGAAACGGGCCATCCCGTTATACCATTCGTGAGTTGGGCAACGAGAAAAATCCAATTCAAATCCTGGGACGGCATGATCTTGCCTTTGCCGTTCAGTACCATTGCCTTGGCCTGGGGTGAACCTACGTATGTTCCAAAGGGGCTTGAATATGAGCAGTATGAAACATTGAGACAGGAAGTTGAAAACAAGATGCTGAAGGCCCAGGAGCAGGCTGAGATGTGTATAGCGGAAATTATGAAGAATAAACGCTGATCAATTTATGAGCTTGTCGTCTTTATCCTCCAGCGATTTACTTTCTGCATTCTTCTCTTTCAACGTTGATATAAGATCCCGAATCTTTTGATCATTCAGAAAATCTCCCCCCATCATCATTTCCCGTTCACGCTCACGATCGAAGTATTTTTTCGCCCTGTAACCCAGCCACACTACGGCAAGGATCATGAGCGCAAGATACCCAATCGTGAGCGGATGGAAATCCAATTATGCTTCTCTTTCCGCAGCGGACTCGTTCAGTCCTGATCTAAGGCGCTTAGAAGACCGTCTTTCGGGTTTCGCCTTCGCCGTCGACCTTTTTTCCGGATCCTGCTTGAGAGCTATCTTAAGGACCTCGTCCATATGCTTTACGAATCTGAACTGGAGACGTCTACGAATGTGCTTCGGTATCTCATCAAGGTCCTTCTCGTTTTGTTCAGGGGCTATTACCGTATATATCTTGGCCCTGAGTGCGGCCAAGGACTTTTCTCTCAAACCACCAATGGGCAGCACACGGCCCCGCAGAGTGATTTCGCCGGTCATGGCAACATCGGACCGTACGGGAATTCCCGTAAGAGCGCTTACCAGTGCAGTAGCAATAGTTACTCCCGCTGAAGGTCCATCCTTGGGAATTGCTCCTGCCGGCACGTGAACATGAATATCTTTACTGAAATAAAATTTCTCTTCAAGACCGAACCTGCCGGCACGGGATCTAAAATAGGACATAGCAGCCTGACCGGACTCCTTCATTACGTCTCCCAACTGACCGGTTAGGAGCAAGTTGCCCTTGCCCTCCATCGGAGTCGCCTCAATATGCAAAACATCGCCGCCGTACGGAGTCCATGCAAGGCCGGTGGATACGCCGATCTCATCGGATCGCATCTCCTGATCATGGAGAAAACGGGGTACTCCAAGGAACTTGTTTAGATTCTTCAGCGTTATTCTCGGCGTTTTCTTTTCACCCTCTGCTATTTTACGGGCAATTTTGCGGCACAGATTCGCCATTTCACGTTCAAGATTTCTCAAGCCCGCTTCTCGAGTGTACTGGTTTATTATGCCCAGAATGGCCTCGTCGGTAATTTCCAGACCGTGATTCTGGATACCGTTTTCTTTCACCTGACGGGGAATCAGGTATTGCCGAGCAATCTTGAGTTTTTCTTCATCGATATAGCCGGATAACTCGATCAGCTCCATCCTGTCCTTTAGAGCAGGTATGATCGGGTCCGCCAAATTGGCCGTGCAAATGAACATCACCTTGGAAAGATCGAACGGCACATTCAAATAATGATCGCTGAATGCATGGTTCTGTTCAGGATCCAAAACCTCGAGCAAAGCCGCCGAAGGATCTCCACGGAAATCAGCTCCCACTTTATCTATTTCATCCAGCATAAAAACGGGATTGTTCGACCCGGCGGTCTTGAGCCCCTGAATGATTCGACCCGGCAGAGCACCAATATAAGTTCTTCGATGACCCCTTATTTCCGCTTCATCTCGTACACCGCCCAAAGAGATTCTAGTGAATTTTCTCCCGAGAGCCCTAGCGATGGATTTGCCCAAAGATGTCTTACCCACGCCCGGAGGTCCGACAAAGCACAGGATCGGGCCTTTCATCTCTTTGTTGAGCTTGCGAACGCCCAGATATTCCAGGATCCTGTCCTTCACTTTTTCGAGATCGTAATGATCTTCATCAAGGATCTGCTTTGCATTCTTAATATCCAGCTTGTCGCGAGTGGACTTGGACCACGGTAGCTCAACCATCCAATCTAGGTACGTTCTTATTATGGAAGCTTCCGCAGCATCCGGATGCATTTGTCCCAAACGGCTAAGCTGCTTTTCCGCTTCTTTTTCTACATCCTTGGGGAGTTTCGCCTTCGCAATCTTCTCTCTGAATTCTTCTATCTCTTTCGTCTTCTCGTCAATTTCACCGAGTTCGCTCTGGATGGCTTTGAGCTGCTCCCGTAGAAAATACTCTCTGTGGGTCTTACCCATTTCTTCTTTAGCTTGGGTCTGAATCTTGGCCTGCATGGCCGAAAGTTCTAATTCCTTTGAAAGCAGGTCATTTACTTTTCTCAGCCGATCCGTCGGATCTATTACCTCGAGAATAGCCTGAGATTCCTCTACTCTTAATTTGAGATTCGATGCGACCAAATCCGCAAGTCTTCCCGGATCTTCAATTGAATCCAGAATTGCCACGGCATCAGGAGAAATGATTCCCCTGAGCTGGAGAATCTTCTCAGAATTTTCCTTTACGGATCGCATCAAAGCTTCGATTTCGAGGGTTACCTTTACGGGGGCGGGTTCCGGGATTTTTTCGATTTGAATCCTGTAGAAATCAGGAGATTCGAGAAACTCCGTGATTCTTGCTTTGATGATGCCCTGAACCAGTATCTTGACACGGCCGTCGGGTATTTTGAGCATCTTGACGACCATTGCCACAGTTCCGACTGAATAGATATCATCCGGCCCAGGATCTTCTTCTCCGGAATATTTCTGCGTGGCCAAAAAAATTAATCGATTCTCTTCCAGAGCTTTTTCCACCGCCTTTATCGATCGTTCCCGGCCTACCATGAGCGGTAGAATCATGTAGGAATAGATCACCACGTCACGAACCGGTAAAAGCGGCATTTCATCAGGAATATCTTCGAGATTTATCGTTTGAACTTTTGTTTGGTCAAACGTGAAATCGTCTTTTTTTTCAACTTCGTCGGTCATTATGTTTTTCCTTCCGGTAATCGGCGGCGAGATGGTTCCTCACTGAAATTCGACGCGTAAAGCATCGGTAAAAAGACCGGATCATTACCGCTGGATTACAAATATATGCTCAGTTGCCCAGTGTCAAGCGGTTGAAACCGGTATTTTTGTGGTCTTTACTCCCAATTTTCATCAAGTTTCTTGGTATTTCAGCCCACATAACCTGCAAACCTTAGTATTCACCAACCTGAACCCCAATAAGGTTTTCACTTTGTGTGAGTCGGGGGCTTGAAATTTAATTGTTTGCTGGTAACATAATTAGTGAATTCTTGAGCCCTTTTAGCTGATAAGATTCAACAACGTAGTGTAAGATTCGATCATCAATCATACCATCCGTCCGTACGATGAGCCGCTTTTCCCAGGCAGGCCGGCGCATTCGGAGTTAATTCAATGAATAACAAAACGGTAAGTGGGCGAGTCATGCAATCAATCTTGATTGCATCGTCCTGCATTGTGTTTGTTCTTGCAGTCATACTGTGGAGAAGTGCAGACTTGTTTCCATTTTTCATGTATCGACCTTCAATAAATGTGATTATTTTAATACTTACAATTGCAGGTTTAATTATTTGCTTTAAGGAACTACGTCGGAATCTGGAAAGTGCAAAGCAGATAGATATCGTAAGAGACCCTTCTTTTATTGCTCGCTTTGAACAATCTTTAAACGAACTCAAGGACGGTTCTGTAAAAGAACGAATTACACGTGAGCAGCAGATCATGGACCATGGCGCAGGAGCCGAAGCGCTTCAGTTGTTATCCGACTCCGAAATTGATTCAGAAGAATCTCGCGGCCTTTCAGTCCGATACATCTTGGGGGTTTTAGTCTTCCTGGGTCTCATAGGAACGTTCTGGGGGGTGTTGCTCACTGTTGAAGGAGTTCAGAAAGTTCTTCAAACCCTCGAACCCACCCAGATCTCCGATCCCTCAGTTTTTATTGTTCAGCTCAAGTCCTCAATGGGAGGACTCCTCGGTGGATTGTCCACCGCTTTCAGCACTTCTCTCTTTGGACTGGCCGGTTCGGTATTCCTCGGATTTATCGAATTGCAGGTCAGAAAGGCCAGAGGAGTCGTTCTTGGAGAGTTGGACAGGTTTTCTCTGTTGGTTCTCACCTCACGAGCCGCATCCGTCGGCAAACACATTCATCAAACGGATCGACCGACAACGCCCGTTTCCGTGCAACGCGAACATCTCTATCACACGGCATCTCAGGAGATCTACTCGGAGCATCTCAGAAAGCTGACCGATGTGATTTCCGTCCAGAACGCCTCAGCGGAAAAACTCAACTCGGCTTTGATGGAAATGAAAGGTATTCTTGAAACCATACGGGATGAAGATTCTCGTAACCGGGACATATTTATCGCCCAAAACAGCACCATGCAATCCCAGGCGGAAAAAACCGCACTGCTGGCGAGAAATCTTGAAAAGCTCATTAATGAAGTAAAGCTGAATCGCGAAGCTTCTGAGCTAGTCGGCAAGTCCTACACTCAGACAATGAAGCTTGAAGGTGAAATCACCAATAAAACCCTCTCATTGGGCTTTTCCGATTTGTTGGGGACAATTCGGGAGTTAGAAGCAGTCCTTGACAACCGAAAACAGGACAGGGAATCAAGTCAATGAGAAGTCGTTCCTATAGAACGGAAAAGACGGATCTCAATATTTGGCCGGGTTTCACTGACATCATTGTCGGGCTCCTTCTCGTGTTCGTCTTTGTCGTAAGTTTATTCACCGTCTCGCAGACGATTCTGTCACAGTATCTGAGCCGTCAAAATACGGAATTGGAAAGACTCGGCAAGGAGCTTGCCTTGAAAAGCTCCGAAGCTGAAAAGCTCCTCGCCGAATTGAGCAAGCTGGAATCGCTTTTCAGTCTGGAATCGAACCGGAGAACTCAACTTGAAGAATCATTGAAGAACCGAACTGCAGACCTTGAATCCGCCACCGCCGATTTGTCCTCCAAGAGCGCCGACCTGGAAAAAAAGGATCGGGAACTGGAATCGCTCACGGCAAGCATGCTCAAGCTCCAATCCGACATTTCGGAAGGTGAAAAGTCGCTGGCGGATTCTAAATCCCGCTTGGATTCCGCGCTTCAGCAACTCCAGGATGAAACCGGCAAGGTTTACGAAAGGGATGAACGGTTAATCCAACTTGGTTCCAAGATTCGTGATCTTGAATCCGAATCCGCCAAACTCCAAAAGGAATATGCAGGCAAAGACCAGGCCATCCAGGATCTTTCGTCAAAAATTTCAGTCCTCAACTCGTCGATTGCCGCTCTCAATAAACAGATTGCCCAATATGTGACCGACATTGACCGATTGAATAGCCTTTTGGCCGAATCCAGAACCTCGGAATCTCAGGAAAAAACGAAAACGGCCGCACTCCAAAAAGAAATAGGCTCGCTCCGTTCTCGACTCGACGAACTCTCCACAAAACTCGCCAAGACGGAAGTTGATTCCGAACAACAGTTCAGATTGTCCCAACTTGTCACTCTCCTGGGGGAAAAGGAACAGGAAATCGACAGGTTGAGAAAATTGGCCAAGTATCGCAGTGAATTTCTTGCCAAACTTGAAACCGTATTCGGTGGACTCGGAGACATAAAAGTTCAGGGCGATCGCTTTGTTTTTCAATCCGAAATCCTATTCGGTTCGGGAAAAACTGAAATCAATGAATCCGGTAAAGCGGAATTGGATAAGCTGGTAAGAATTTACAAGGAAATGATTCCAAGAATACCCAAGGATGTTCCCCTCATTATTATGGTACAGGGACATACGGACATCGACCCGGTAAATACTGCGAAGTACAAATCCAACTGGGAGCTTTCCGCAGCACGATCCATGGAAGTAGTTCGTTACCTTATAGACAAGGGAATACCGCCGCAGCGAATCGGCGCCGCAGCTCTGGGTGAATTTCATCCCATCGAAAGCAGCTCTTCACCTGAAGCCAAAAGGCTCAATAGACGCATAGAAATAAAGATCACATCCCTATAGCCGCAATTCTCGGTGAACAATGAATTCCGAATCGGATCCTACAGGAATATACGTCCACATCCCCTTTTGCCTATCCAGATGCTCCTATTGCGCCTTTGTATCGAACATATACGATCCCATGTTGGAGCCTCGTTACGTTCAGAGTCTCATAAAAGAAATCAATTTGAGATCCGATCCGAGCTTGCCTGTGGATACAATCTATTTCGGAGGCGGAACCCCGTCTCTTTTTTCTCCGTCAAGCATCTCTTCAGTAATCGATGCAATTTCAGACTGCTTTGGACTCGTGTCGAATCCGGAAATCACCCTCGAAGCAAATCCCGCCACAGTGGACCTGGAAAAACTGCGAGAGTTCAAATGCATCGGCATCAACCGCCTGAGCCTCGGTGTGCAATCGTTCTTCGATTCCGATCTGAAACGCTTGGGTAGACGACATTCCGCTGAGGATACAAAAACATCATATGCTTGGGTTCGCAAAGCGGGATTCCAAAATGTCTCAATTGACCTCATGGCGGGATATCCGGGTCAATCCATGGAATCTCTTCGGCAGAATCTTGCGATCGTGCGCAATATGGAAGCGGAACATCTTTCGATTTACTTACTAGAAGTCAAAGAGGGAACGGATCTTTACCTCGCGATCGAAACCGGGTCAATGGAACCGCCGGATCCGGACAAAGCGGCCGAAATGTATGAACTGATCTGCGGAAGTGCAAAGACCATGGGACTTGTGCAATACGAGATCTCCAACTTCGCACGGCCGGGATTTGAATCGAAACACAACCTGAAGTACTGGAGTGATTGTCTTTACATCGGTATAGGATCAGGCGCCCACGGTATGCTTGGTGACTGCAGGTACGAGAACATCGGGGATATCGAACGGTACTGTCAAGCAACGGAGAATATGTCCCTGCCCGTTTCCGGCTCGATTAAATTGGACAAAATGTCTAGGCTCAAAGATGCACTAATCATGGGAGCAAGGCTCAATAGAGGACTTGACCTTCGCCGGTTAAGCATTAGGTACGATTTGGACGTGCGAAGCTATGTGTTGCAGTCCTTGGAACACCTTTTGAATACAGGTTTATTTGAGATTGACCACAACGACATCTTCCGTTT
>CAZTJA010000027.1:10482-31765 GCA_964613745.1 uncultured Syntrophaceae bacterium | reverse complement strand
TTAGGCATTTGGAAAGCCATGAAGGTCCAACCCAACGAGGTGCTCTCATGACCCTCGAAGGCGTTGCCGTCGAAGCGAAATCCATAAGCAAAGTGTACGGCAGCGGCAACACGGAAGTCATTGCCATGGACAATGTTTCCTTCGTTATGAAGAGAGGAGAGGTCGTTGCTTTACTTGGGCCCAGCGGTGCCGGTAAATCAACCTTGCTGACGGCTGTCGGCCTTATAAACCCTCCCAGTAAAGGGGAAATTTACTTCGACGGCATTCAGGTGATGAAAGGGCCTGAACCTTTGGTAAATGTCACCGAGTTCCGACGAAAGCACATCGGGTTTGTGTTTCAGAAGGCCAACCTCATCCCATTTCTTACAGCCCTGGAGAACGTTCAAGTCGCAATGGAAATCAACGACTTTCCCGCTAAAGAGGCAAAAGCCGAAGCCAAGAAGCTGCTCGAATACCTGGGGGTAGGTGATCGAATGAATAATCTGCCTCACATGCTGTCCGGCGGTCAGCAACAGCGGATCGCAGTTGCAAGATCCCTGGCCAACAGCCCAAGTCTCATATTGGCGGATGAACCTACCGCCGCATTGGACAGTGTTCGAGGCCGGCAGGTTATGGAACTCTTCCAAAAAGTTGCCCACGAAAAAGGTTCAAGCGTCATGGTTGTGACTCACGATCACAGATCTCTGGACGTTTTTGATCGAATTCTCGAAATGGAAGACGGACGTCTCAAAAACGTATCGTGATTCCCGAAATAACAGCCGTATGTAGTCTAGAAGTTGACGGAGATGGTATGGACAATCAAACTCTTTCAGACGCCGCCTTCATGGGCAAAATTACCGCCGGAGTAACCCATGAACTAAAAAACGTGCTTGCGATAATAAAAGAATCAGCAGGACTTATGGAAGATCTCATCGGTTTCACGAAGGAAGAGATTCCCCATAGAGACAAATTTCTCAAAAGTCTCAACAAAATTGCTGAGCAAGTACGCAGAGGCGTTGATATTTCCACAGAACTGAATGGATTTGCCCACGCAAGCGATGAGGAAACCGCCGAAATTCACATAAACGTGGTTTTAACGAGACTCATTACCCTCGGCAAGCGGACCTGGAACATGAAAGGGGTGAATCTGTCCCTCGAATCCAGTGAACCGGTTTCACCGATTCTATCCCAACCCATGACAGTTCATAATCTTTTGTTTGAGATACTCGCACACATTGCGGACAAAGCAGGGTCCGGATCACGACTATTGTTGACTACATCATCCCGTGAAGATGTCATTCACATCGACGTCCGTGTACATGAATCAAGTGCCGGCACGTCAGCTATTGTAGGCCCGGACTTGATGTCCTTAATCAAGGCCGCAGCAGATCACAAGCTGGAAATTCGAACAACACTCGGCTGAACGAAAAGTCACGTGCACAAGCCGGAGGCGTCCTAGAAATCAATACCTCTCTTCGCTTTTACACCGGCATCGAAGTAGTGTTTTTTCTTGTTCATCACCCACACCGTGTCGGCTTTTTCAACGAGCTTTGGATCAGCGTTCCGTCCGGTTAAGAGTAAATCCAACTTGGGAGGCTTTGTATCGACAATAGCCAGGAGTTCGTCCAAGCTGAGTAGTTTCTTGTCAATCGCAACATTTACTTCATCGAGTATGATCAGATCATAATCCCCGCTATGGACGGCAGACCTGGCGGTTTCCAACGCACGTCCGGCGGCGCTTATTTCTTCGGGCTTGACAGGACGTTGTTTGATGAATCCAGGGGTTCCCATCGGGAAAATCGCAAATTGCGGAGACAAGACCTTTACTGCAAAGTGCTCCCCGGATGAATCCGGTGTTTTCAAAAACTGAACCATGAACACCTTTCGCCCTTTTGAAACTTCAGCTATGGCCATCCCCAACGCCCCGGTAGTCTTTCCTTTGCCGTTTCCCGTTAAAACCCGAACAGAGCCTTTTTCCATGATCAGGATCTCCTACTAAACCGTTGTGGGAATATATGCTAAACTATATGAGATTTTTCAATTCCGAGTCAATCACAGGATTTCTCCTCCTCTCACTCACAAGGTACCACTATGAAAAGGAAGCTTCTTTGGATTGGAGCTATTGATCTCATTGACAAAAAATTAAGGGAACAGCTCAATTCCGAATTCGCGGACGCTTCGGTAATAGAAATGTCCGATGGACTGCGAGCTCTGGCGGAACTGGCTCACGACAATTCCCAGTATTTTGTAGTAATTATCGACGTAAATAGAGCCTTCATGCCGTTGCCGAGGATTGTCCGCAGCATCAAGGAACTGAAACCCGGAGCGGAATTTCTGGTGCTTTCGGGGTCTGATATTAACTGGAAAGATGTCGATTTACCCCGTTTTTACAGGCCCATTTTTCTTTCCCCCCCATTTAATCCATCCGTAATTATTTCATGCATTGCCAAACTCAAGGAAATTGTCGACGCCAGAGAAGATTACGCAGTCTTGAGCGGAACGGTACGCGGCCAGATTGCCGTCTCTCGCATGAATACGGAAGCTCTCTTGGGATTGCTCTATCGAAACAGCGGCGTCGGAATCATATCCGTAAGACGCGACGGATTCTTCACATCGTACAATCTTGAAGCCCAAAGAATGACGGGATACTCGTTCGACGAGCTTTCTCATATTCACAAATGGGTACAAACGCTCATGGAAGAGCCGGACGTCGTGAGGGGGGCACTGTCGGCAGTAGATAAGTATTGGTCCGAAGGTGTTGGTCGTCCGGATATAAGACTGAAATTGAAACATAAAGACGGGCACTGGATGGAGGTATTCTTGACCGTCCTCGTGCTCCTCGATGACCGTGGGCAACCGAAACAACTGGTCGGTTTGCTTTCGGATCCAAGAGAAAAGGCCGGCGTACAAGAGCTTAGAACCCTTGTTGATTCAGCGCCTTTGGGCCTCTATTCCTATCAACCGGGAAAGGGTTTTACCCGGTTCTCTTCATCCGCTCTGTCGGCCTTCAATAAAGCTTTTTCGCTGCATCTACGATCCGAAGAAATAATCGGAGCGCAAGTCAAGGACTTGCCGATCCCACCGGAAACTGCTGCTATGTGGCAGTCCTATCTGGAAGGTTTAGCCGCCGAGAGGATCTCCAAAGATGAAAAGATTGACCCTCTCGGACTGCCCGGCCAAATGCTGTTTGAACATTCCTTCATTTCTACCTTTCCCGTCGGCCGCTCACATGGAGTAATTGCCCTGGTATCATGTCGAGATGATCTCGATGCCGGGCAATATCATAATTTTTCAAAAGATGTCCTCGCAGGGCTTACTTTAAATACGATTCCATACCCAGTGTTGCTCATGAAAGCAGCCAGAGGCGAGGGTAGGTGTATAAAAGACTTTTTTTGCCTCGGCGCAAACAATGCTGCCGTAAAACTTTTCAGAAGTGATCGCTGGGGGAATCCGGAATTAAACCTGGATATGCTCTTTACCGACGAAAAAGCGCGCATCCATTTGTTTCAAGCGGCAAAGCGAGTAACCGAATCCGGTAAGCTCGCAGAGTTTCATTTGGATATCCAGCTATTGCCGAACGACCCGACGATCTCAACCCTATACTTTTGGCTCTGCAAAATCGGGGACGGACTTGCCATATTTGTAAAGGACGTGTCCGCTCAGAAGAAAGAGGAGCGTCAACTTAAACAGTATCAGCACATTTTCGATTATATGGAAGAAGCGATAATAGTCACCGACCTGGACGGCAATGTCATCGATTGGAACCCTGCAAGCGAAAGGATGTTCGGCTACAACAAAGATCAGATCCTTGGTCAATCGGCATTCATTCTCACTCGAACCCATAAAGGCGAGGAGTTGGATCAGGAGAACAGGGGAGTTCATCGAGACGGCGATGTTTGGAAAAGTGACTACGAATTCCTGCGTTCCGATGGTTCCCGCGGCATGGCCTTCACAATCTTCACTATGCTGAAAGATGATCAGGGAAAGCCCTATGGCACGGTCGGTATATGCCACGATGTGACTCAACAGAGGAGGCTCGAAGAGCGCCTTACGTTTAAAACTCAGGAACTTCAGGAAAAGAACCTGGCCCTCAATACCCTGCTGAGACATGCGGAATCCGAGCGAATAAGAGCTTGTGAGCAGGTTGCAACCGATCTTTCCCGGAGGTTGACCGGAAAACTCCAACACATTGTAAACTCCAAGAACAAGCCGGAGAAAGTCGAGAATCTCGCTGAATCCATATTGCAGGATCTTGGCTGGACGAGCGAAACCAGTGAACCCGATCCCAAGAATCCCATTCTCAAGTTGACCGATAAAGAACTTGAAGTCGCACGATTGATCCGTCTTGGAAAAACCACGGAAGAAATTGCTTTCGTGCTCGACAAAAGTGCCGATACCGTCCGACTCCAAAGAATATCGATACGAAAGAAACTTGGTTTGGGACCGAAAGAACGAAACTTATCCAGTTTCCTGAAAAACTTTGAACTTGCTTAGGATGCTTCACTGAACAGAGTTTCTTGTCTATGAACGAGAGTGGTAGACGAACGCCGCCCGAATCGGCTGCGCGCTGAATAAAACGGCCCCAGTAGATTGTGATTCCATCCAGCCGTTTCGGATCGAAACGAACTCTTTCACGTTACTGAAAAACGGCTTAAATAAAGGGTGCTTAATGCCCGACGAACCAAGAATTGCGGAATGGTAAGTCTATGGGTATTCCCTGAAAAACTATTCAAATTAGACCCTTTTTAGACTACCAATAGATCTTGACTGGTCATCAGACCCTTTGTACAGTGCTAGTATGCAAATGTGCTCATTAGGGACGGCACATTTGACTGCAAAACTCACTCGGAAACAAATCATTTTAGAACTCAACGCAGAGCCTGCTGAACCGCAATGCAGGATAATGCTCGGACGCATCAGCTGCGTCCGCAACGCCCATATCGCGGCCTACGCTCGGACTACCACTAGGACTCCCGGATTGGAGGCCGGGTAAGACGGTACTGTCCAGGCTTGGTGTAGGGAAAACCGTATATTCACCGAGTAACCCTCTCGAGGAGGTGCAAATGGGTAAACAGGCAGTGATCGATGCCGTTAAAGGTCTATACACCGAAAAGGTGCCCTGGGTGCCTTATTCAGGTGTGCATTCCGCTTATCTCATTGGTGAGCCGGCAGACAAGTTCCTTAAGGATCCCGATCTTATCGCAAAAGGCGTTTGCTACGCTGCAGAGCGTTACAAAGCCGACGGCATTCCGCTACTCTTCGACCTAACCGTCGAAGCCATTTCAATGGGATGCGACCACAAATGGTGGCCGGATAATCCGCCTTCAGTCACGGGACACCCGCTTGACAAGCAGACCCTGGCAGAGTGGAACCCGAAGATTCCCGGACCGAAAGACGGCAGATGGCCAACCATCATTGAAGCCGGCAAGAAGGCCAAGGAAAAACTGGGCGATGTGGCACTCTACGGCATTCTGTGCGGTCCGCTGACTCTCGCAGGTCACCTGAGAGGCGTGCGTATCTTCACGGACGTCTACAAAAACAAAGCCTTGGCGAAAGAAATAATCGACTTCTGTGGTTTAGTGGCGGGCGAAGCGGCTCGCATCTATGCCGAAGAAATCGGTTGTGACGTAATCGCCATAACAGATCCGGTTGCCTCGCAGATTAAGCCCGAAACTTTCAGGGAATTCGTTACCCCGGCAACCCAGCCCGCCATCGAAGCCACCAAAAAAGCCGGTAAGGTTTCCAGCTTTTTCATTTGCGGTGACGCAACGAAAGTTATGGAAGAAGTGGCGACGGTGGGAACAGACGGTTTCGCAATTGACGAGCAGCTGAACCTGACCTTCGTAAGAGACGTTGCTCGCAAGCACGGAGTCGGTTTCGGCGGCAACTTGAAACTTACATTGGCTCTTTCTCTTGGAATCCTATCCCCGAGGGAAGATGCCATCGTATCATTAGCTGCAGGGGGCAATCATGGTTTCGTCTTTGCCCCTGGCTGAGACATGCCATACGATGTTCCGGTGGAACATATGGACAAAGCCATTGAAGCAGTTGAATGGTACAACACCTATTACGCAAAGTATCCCACACCTAAATAAGGGAGTGAGCCATGGATAAAATCGTTATAGACGTGCTCACCCTCGACAGCGTCCAGTGTGCGGCATGCGGTTACATGACGGAAGCTGTTGCTGCATTGCCCAAGGAAATTCAGGATGTAGTCGTATACAAGGAATGGTCCATCAAAAACAAAGAAGGAATAGGCAAGTTTCTTGAAATGAAAGGCCGAGTCCTTCCCACAATAGCCATTCAAGGCGATTTACTTTTTGAATCCATCATTCCCCAATATGAAGAGTTGATAGACGCTATGGCCGAACGTGCTCCCAATCCCGAACTCGCCGAGAGAATCAAAGCCTTAAGAGATAAGGGTTTTGATTTCGATAATCTCGAAGCGAATCTCGATAAGATGGGTGCCGGTCAAAATACAAGGCGAGTCGAATAGGCTTTGTTTTATAGCGTTATGAGCTGATAAATGGAGGGCGATGCTCATGCATCGCCCAATCCGGAGGACTGCATGTTCAGGTTTGATACACCGCAAAAGGTCTGTGAAGTTGGTGGAGTAAAATTCGGAGGTCAACCGGGTGATTACCCGACGGTGGTCGTGCCTTCGATTTTCCAGGCCAAGGACAAGATCTTTGAGGGCAAACGTAAGGAAGGCTTCGACGAAAAGCTTGCTGCAAGTTACCTCAATACTTGCGATAAGCTTTCGGCCGATACCGGCGTGCCCGTAATGGCAGACATAGTGGCAACAAAGGCGGAAGAATTTCAACGATATGTTGATTTCGTGGTCGCTAACACAAATATGCCCTTCTGCATCGACGCATGGACCATGAAGCCTAAGTTGGAAGGGGCCAGATACTGCGCTGAAAAAGGCCTTTTAGACAGAATGTTTTACAACAGCATTACCGTTTGGGAAAAAGATCTCGAAACCGAAGTCAAAGAAATTTTCGACATCGGCGTAAAGCATGTGCTGTTGGTTGCATTCGACATGGCCGATCAGATGCAGACAGGTCGTATAACAGGCACACAGAAACTTCTGGACGTGATGGACAAAGTCGGCGCCAAATTCGAGAGCATTTTCGTCGACACATCGGTCATGAACGGACCGGCAACGGCTCTGTGTTCCCTCTCCAATAAACTCATTAAAGAAAAATGGGGTTTTCCCTGTGCCAGCGCACCCTCAAATGGGTCCTACATGTGGAAAGCCGCCAAGGAAATGTTCGGTCAAAGAGGCTGGGCAGGAGCTGACGCAGCTCTGGAAGCTCTATCCTCAAGTTGGTATCACGACATGATCTTCTCCGGTCCCATGATCGGATCAGAGAGAATCGTGCCCGCAGTTGCTATGGCCGATGCTTTCACCGCAACACTCGCGTTCGGTGAAACCAAAAAATTGCCGGCTTGTGAGACCCATCCTTTGTACAAGCTCTTCCCAGAGTTCGTAGAACAGCTAAAAACCATGACATGACGAGAATCCAAGACTCGCAGCCGGCTACTTTCGACATGTAGAGACTAGAAGGATATACAATGAATTCGAAAGAACGTGTTCAGAAATTTTTCAAAAAAGAACCCATCGACACTATGCCTTGCTTCAGCGGCATGGGAATGGTTACTGCTCAGGCCATTCAAAAGCTGGGTATCAAATTTGCCTCGGTTCACGGATCCGCTGAAAACTTGGCAAATTCGGCGATGACCAGTGCTGAGTTGTTCGGCTTTGATGCCTGCATCATTCCTTACGATATGTGCACTATCCCTGAGGCTATGGGTAGGGGCATCAGCCTTTATGCGGATGCAGAAGGCATTCTCTATCCGACCGTGCCCACGAAATGGGAAAGCCTTGATGCCGTCAATATCGATCCTGACTACATCAACAAGGCCAGAATGCCTGTCGTTGAAGATGCATTCAAGATCCTCAAGAAAGATGGACGGTTTGCGGTAGGAGCCTGGGTTCTCGGACCTTTTACACTGGGCGGCCAGGTAATCGAACTTGACCTTCTTCTCAAAGGCATTAAGAAGGACAAAGATCGGGTCGAAGCCTTCCAGGAGAAGATGACACAGGTAGTCATCGACGTAGCAAAACGTTATCAGGATCTCGGCGCCGACTATATCAGCATTAGAGAAATGGGATCCGGAACGGACCTACTTTCTCCGAGAATGTGGAAACAGCTCATCCAGCCGTATCTGCAAAAAATCTTCGCGGCCCTCAATTCACCAAAGGTACTGCACATCTGTGGTGGAACGGATCTTATAGTTGATCTCATGAACGACTGCGGAGCCGATGCACTCAGTTTCGATCAGAAAAACAACCTGGTGGAAACCCGAAAGAAAATCGGCGACGATATGCTTCTCTTGGGGAACTTCGACCCGTACGGGACTCTGTGTCAGAAAGATGCAGCGGAAGTACCCGATGTAATCAAAGCCTGTATCGACGCAGGAGTGGATGCTGTATGGCCCGGTTGCGATCTGTGGCCTGAAGTAAAAGCGGATAACGTCGAGGCATATGTGAAAACCGTAAAAGAGTACGGCAAAAAAGCATCACCTGCGGTTGGCAGAATCTAACACAAGTTCCTATCAAGGACGGAGGACTTCCATGGTTGCTGAAGAAAGAAAACAAGAAATTCTGAAGAACCTCTCCGACGGCGTCGTAGAGTATCAAGAAGATCTCGTAAAAGAAAACGCTCAAGCCGCGTTAGACGAAGGCTTGGATGCGTATGATGCCATTATGAATGGTCTGGCGGCGGGAATGGAGATCGTCGGTGATCTCTATGACAGGCAAGAGTATTTCGTTCCTGAAATCCTTATGTGCGCCGATGCCCTCTATGCCGGCCTCGATATACTGAAACCCCATCTCAAAAAAGATACCGGTGAAGGCGGCAAGCCCAAAGGTCAGGTCGTTATCGGAACAGTCCAGGGCGACGTCCATGATATCGGCAAGAACCTCATCAAGATGATGTTCGACGTAGCAGGATTTACCGTTCACGATCTGGGCAGGGACGTTCCTCTAGACAATTTCGTCCAAGAACAGCTCAGAACCGACTCCGATATCGTCGCATTGTCCGCCATGATGACCACCACCATGATGGGTATGAAGAAGGTCATCCAGATGATAAAGGAGAAAAACCCGAACGTAGCCATTATGCTGGGCGGCGCACCCGTAACCAGAGACGTGGCCTCTCTGTTCGGTGCCGACGGTTATGCTGAGAGCGCAGGAAACGCAGTCCAGGAAGCCATCAAAATGATTTCCAACCTGCGTAAAATGCAGAATCAGTAAGAACCTCAGCGATAAGCTTTGTACAAGAAACGAACCCCCTGTGCACAAAGTGTCCAGGGGGTAAACCAAAGCTGTTGATCCGGGTCTTGACGGGGTCGGATCAAGAAATGTGCTTGTAAGTTTACCAAACGCTTGTGCGTTAGGAAACAAAAAGTTTTGGAAAAACAAACGGTCCATCGGTATGAGTAATGGACGGGCTGATCATAAGCTACTCGTCGAAGTTCTGTCCGAAGGACCCCACTGCGTCGTTTGCGAATACTGTATCTCAGTTGTCCAAGTGGTATCCGAAGAAATCCCGGAGCTTCTTAACATGAGAGTAGTAGAAACGAAACGAGCCGCAGACGCAAAGAGATACATCGAGCTGTGTCGTATGTACGGCGGACTGTTGCCCGTGCCTTCAATTTTATTCAACGGACGCCTTGTCTTCAGGGACATACCGGGTCCGGAGGAATTACGTCGGGCTATAGAAGACTTTATCCCGACTGAGGGAAACTCATGAACGCCACATACGATATCCTTATTTTGGGTGCAGGTCCTGCAGGTCTCACCGCAGCACTTTATGCTCACAGGGCCGGGTTGAATGTTTTCATTCTCGGTGGAAACACTCCGGGCGGTCAGGTTACAACACATTACCGCGTCGAAAACTATCCGGGTTTTCCGGGTGGAGTCACCGGAGCTGAGCTGATGATGAAGTGGCTGCAGCAAGTGGTTGATGAAACGGGAGTCATGCCGCTTCTTCAGAATGTTACTTCTACGGACCTTCAGGGCAAAATCAAAAAGGTTGTTTTAGATTCCGGCGAATATGAAGCCTTCAGCGTTATTGTAGCCACGGGAGCTAGACCTAGGGAACTGGGAGTGACCGGCGAATCTGAGCTGTTGGGTAAAGGCGTTTACCACTGCGCCACATGCGACGCGCCCCTTTTGCGAACGATGGATCGTAGAAGGGCGGTTGTAATCGGCGGCGGGGATACCGCTTTCCATACCGCTTTAGCTTTGCTCCCACATGCTGAAGAGGTCACCGTGATTTCGCGGGGTGATCGTATTCGCGCAAAAGTTGGACTCGTAAATCGTTTTCAGGAAAATCCCAAAGCGCGAATCATGCTGAGTAGTGCCGTGAAAGAAATCTGCGGCAAAAATCACATAACGCACTTGGTTCTGGAAAATACGAAATCAGGTCAAGTGGATGAATTCGGTGTCGAAGCACTGTTCGTGGGCATTGGGCAAAAGCCCAATGTAGAATTCCTTAACGGAGCGGTGCAGTTGGATGATGCCGGCTTTATTCAAGTCGATGACGTGTTGCGGACCTCAATTCCCGGAGTTTTTGCAGCCGGGGATGTAAGGTCGACTCCGATGCGACAGATATTGACCGCTGCTGCGGACGGAGCTTTGGCCGCCCAGAGCTGCGGTGAATACCTTCGTACGGCCCGCACATAATGTTCGGGTAGACAATTGTTGATCAAACCATGGAATTAAGCGGTCTGATCAGGGAGAATTGAATGGAAAAAAAGAAGTACATGGTGATTTTTCAGCCCTCTGCACGTCGAGGCCAAATCGAAGAAGGTACTAACCTTATCGAAGCCTCAAGACAGTTGGGCGTGGATATAGAAGCGCTCTGCGGCGAAAAGAAAGTCTGCGGTAAATGTAAGGTCCGAATTGAAGAAGGCTTTTTTGAGAAATTCGGCATCACTTCATCCAGAGATAATGTTTCCGAGTGGCAGGAAGAAGAAGACAAATTCTTCTCACAAGAACAAAAAGAGCAGGGCTTCCGTTTAGGGTGCGTAGCCAAGGTTAAAGGCGACCTGCTGGTTTTCGTACCTGAAGAAGCTCGTGCAGGAAAACAGGTCGTCAGCAAAGCGGCTCGTGACATTAAGATTGATTGGAACCCCGCAGTAAAGATGTATCACGTGAAGGTCGTGCCTCCTACCTTTGAAGAGCCGACCGGCGACTTCGAAAGAATCTGTGCGGAACTCCAGAGAAATTTCGGTCTTAAAGACCTTACCATAGACTGGCATGCCCTAAGGAAACTCCCCAGTAGACAAAGAGAAGGTAATTGGGAAGTGACGGTTGCAGTCTGGATGGATAAAGAAATCATCCGAGTGCTGCCCGGCAAAGTTGAAGACTATTACGGTCTGGCAATCGACGTCGGGACCACGACGGTTGCGGCCTATTTCACCAATCTTCGCACCATGGAAGTCATCACCACCGTATCCATGATGAATCCCCAGTGTAAGTACGGCGAAGATGTCATGGCCCGTATTACATATCACATGAGCAATCCTGACGGTCTGAACACGATGAGTAATGACCTGATCGAAGGACTCAACACCCTCGTACGTCAGGCATGTGAGAGCACCCATCCGCCGAAGAAACGCAAAAAGGCACCCAAGGAAGAAGTCATAGACATGGCTGAAGCCGAAGACGCCTTAGAAGATGAAAAACCGGAAGACAAGGACAAAGAGAAAAAGTATCTCCGGATTAATCCGAATGATGTCGTAGATATGACGATCGTCTGCAACACGGCGATGCATCACATCTTGCTGAAATTGGATCCTGAGTTTGTCGGTCTCGCTCCGTTCCCGCCGGTTATCCATAGGAGCCTCGATATTCGTGCTCGCCAGCTCGGCATCAAGATCAACGATTCCGCTTTTGTTCACATTCTGCCGAATGAAGCCGGTTTTGTCGGCGCGGACAACGTCGGAGTTCTCATCGCTGAGGAGCCATATAAGAGCGACGAAATCCAGCTGTTGATAGATATCGGCACAAACGGTGAGTTGGTGCTTGGGAATAATAGGAAGCTCATTTCCTGTTCCTGCGCAACCGGTCCCGCTTTGGAAGGCGCTCAGCTTTCCTATGGTATGCGTGCAGCTCCCGGCGCCATCGAGCGTATAAAAATCGATCCGGAAACTCATGAAGTTGATTACAAGGTCATCGGCAGAGATGCCTGGAGAAGTTTTTCCGAACCCGAAAAGATGAAGACCAAGGGCATCTGTGGATCCGGTATTTTGGATGTTTTGGCAGAACTCTACTCTTCAGGCGTTATCATGAAGAGCGGTCGTTTCAGCAAAAACCAAAAATCGAATCGTTACCGAGTGAACCCCGATACGAAGCAGCCTGAATTCGTTATCGCATGGGCAAATGAGACCTCGATCGGCAAGGACGTCGTGATCAGCCAGAAGGACATTCGTCAGATACAGCTTGGAAAAGGCGCTCTGTATACCGGCTGTAAATTGATGATGCGCCGCATGGGTCTTGAAAAAGTCGATGTCATCAAGATTGCCGGAGCCTTCGGTACCCATGTTGATAAGACAAAGGCTCTGATTATGGGATTGTTCCCGGACTGCGATCTCGACAAAGTTCTCTCAGTGGGTAATGCTGCAGGTGACGGTGCTCGTGCCGCTCTCCTTAACAGGGAAAAACGTGAAGAGGCCAACTGGGTTTCTCGAAACGTCGAGTACATCGAGTTGACCGTTGAGTCCGATTTCCAGCAGCAGTTCATGGAATCCATGCAGATTCCTCACATGAAAGACCAGTTCCCGCACCTTGAAGGTGTGGTAAGACCCGAAGTACTTCATCAGAAGTAGGCGGTTCCTCCAAAGAATTCCTCTCCCATATGGGAGGGGAATTCTTGTTTGTGGCACTGATTTCTCTATAACAGCTTGATAACAAAAAGATAAGCGCTATAATCTACTAGAAAGGTAGAGAATGCAGCCCAAACCCCTCGTTGAGGTATTTGTTACCGATTTTGCCCAGTGACACGCATGCGTCTATATGGTCGCAGTGGTAAAGGCTTTACCGCAAGAAATTCTGGATCATATCGAATGCCGTGAGTGGAGCTTCCGCGATAGGGAAGGGGTGCTCCGGGGCATGCAGTTGAAAGTAAAGAGTCTGCCTTCAATTACAATAAACGAGAAAATGGCCTTTGAAGCTGAGATACCTCCGCTCGAAGATTTAATACAGGCTATTCTCGATGTCCGGAAGGAATCCTGATGACGGTGGCAAACGTTCAGGCAGGCGCATGTGGATTCTGCACAAAGATTATAGCGGAAAAGAAAGACCGTAGAACCGTAGATATTAAGCTCGTTTCGGAATGCAAAGCCGTAGAAGCTTTGGCGGCCAAATTTCCTGATCTCAATCCACTGACGCTGGTCGATATAATCGGCAAAGGTATTCAACGGAACAAAATCTTTGAAGCAGGGGCATCCACGCTGAGCCATTCGGCATGTCCCGTGCTCGTTGGCATCATAAAAGCTGCCGAAGTAGAATTAGGATTGAATATTCCAAGCCCTGTCAACATAGATTTTGAGACCGAAGAGAAGTGAGGTGTCCGATGGCGGTAAGAGAAGATAAGAGTAAAGTGACCCAGCTACCTCCACGACAGGAGATTCACATCTCAAGCGTCTTGTCTACTGCGGAATGTGAAGACATCAAACGCAAGGCTATGAAGCAGGGTTTCACGGAAGCGTATCTCTTGAGAGCTTCGGACGTTGTGACGGCCAGATGGGTCGGATTGAAGTGTCGTTACGGATGCGCGAATTACAATACCAACTGGTGTTGTCCCCCGGCCTCTCCTACTTTGCAGACCTTCAAGGAGCTTCTGGGTGAATACGAGGTGGCCCTCCTTCTTGTAGGTGAACGCAACAACGAGCACTTCTATCGCAATTCTCCGCTTAAGCGACGCCAGCAAATCAAGGAATGGAAGCAAACCATCTCGCTGGAACGCAAGCTTTTCCTCATGGGGTATTATAAAGCTTTTGGACTTCCCGCCGAAACTTGCGCCCTTTGCAAGCAATGTGCTTATCCTGAACAATGCCGATTCCCGAATGACAAGAGACCTTCAATTGAGGCTTGCGGTATCGATGTTTTCGCCACAATAAAAAGGCTCGGATTCTCTGCTCATCTGGCACGCAACCTTAAAGAGACGTACAAAAATTATTCCATGATTCTGGTCCTTTGATTAGTTCAGGAGGATCTCCCGTGCTTAAAATTCAGATTCTGGGTTCAGGGTGTCAGCGGTGTCAGACCATGTACGAAAACGCTTTGGTAGCCGTTCAAGCGTTCAATGATGCAACGGTGGATAAGATCACGGATCCCGAAATCTTTTTCAAGATGAAGGTATATATGACGCCTGCTCTCGTCATCAACGATGAAGTGGTAAGTATGGGAAAGCTACTGGAACCAACGGAAATTGAATCAGAAATCAAAAAGCGAAGTGGGGAGATTACATAATGGCCGATCATAACATTCAGGTTTTCCTCATTTCCGGATTCCTCGGTGCCGGTAAAACTACTTTCTTGAACCGAATGCTCAAACAAACGCCCCAAGACTGGCGGCTCATGATTCTCATGAATGAATTCGGCGAGGAAGGAATAGACGGAACCCTTGTCGATGATCCCGAACTGGAAATGGTCGAGGTTAATAAGGGATCGATATTCTGTGCATGCGTGAAGGGCGATTTCATCAAGGCACTTTATCGAATAGCCTTTACGGTAAAACCCGATGTGTTGCTCATAGAAGCAACCGGAGTTGCGAATCCATCCGATTTGAACAAAGATCTCGTGCACCCAATGTTTAAGGGTACGTATCACATGGAAGAAAAATTCTGCCTCGTTGATGCGGAAAATTTTCTCGATCAATATGAGGTCTTTACCGCGGTTGAAAAGCAGATCGAGTCCTCGAATCGATTCATTATTAACAAGATAGATCTGGTCGGAGAAGAGATTCTGGGCAAAATCAAAGAAATTATTAATCAGCATAATCCCGGTGCTGCATTTGTCGAAACCACTTACGCCGATGTAGACTTGACGGAATTGCTGGGAAGACCCTTCAGTCCTGTCGCCACTCAAGAATCAGAGACCGTTCCGTTGCTCAATGAAACTCAATTGGATGACATGATAGACGATATTCTTTCGGATCAGGCATCTCAGCTTTCACCGCCGGACCAACTCATGTCAATGGTTTGCATGTGGAACGGTGGTAGTCTGGATGACTTCAAGGCAGTTGCCGCCAATATCCCGAAAGATGTGGTCAGAGGCAAAGGTTTTGTCTTCGATAATGGACAGATTTATCTTTACAACCATGTCGGAAAAACCCACACGGTTGTCCCGTATACTGGTAGAAATCCCGGTAGAGAGGGTGTCAATCGCATCGTTTTCATTAGGAGCCGCTTTGAGCAAGACGATATTCGATCCTTGTTCCAGGATGCGGGAATTCAATTAACCTAAAACGCCGTTTATCATGGACGAATCGGAGTCCATTTCATGTATCTTCATAAGCTTATTGTCGAAGGATTCAAGTCATATAGTGAAAGAGTCGAAGTAGATTTCAGCCCTGAAATTGCCGTCATCATAGGCAGTAACGGTGTAGGAAAAAGCAATGCCTTGGATGCGATCGTTTGGGCGCTTGGAGAAAACAATGCCCATTCGCTAAGAGCATTTTCAGATGCCGACCTCATGTTCAGCGGTTCAAAATTAGCGCCTGCCGCCTCGAGAGCTTCCGTCGAACTCAAATTCATGAAAAATGACGCAGAGGAACTCTCTGTGAGAAGAGAACGACTTTTTACGGGAGAAGAGCTTTTTTTCATTGACGATACCTCTTATGAATTGCTGGAAGATTTCAGGACCGGTCTGTTTTCACAAGGATTGGGTAAAGCCCGACTCAACATAGTCAGGCAGGATCAGCTTACGGATTTCCTCAGTCTTGGACCCCTAGAAAGGCTCTCGTTTATCGAGAAATTCGGGGTCAATCATCAGCAAATTGACACTTTAAATTCATCGTTTTCCCACTTTTTGAGCGAGTTAATTCCGGACAGCAGAGCTTCACTTGTTATAAATGGTCAGCTTGGAAAAGGTCCTTTTATCGAGGTGTTCTTCCCCGATAAGGGACTTAAGAGAGATCTTCAGTTATCGGGGGGTGAGAGAGCCGTTACGTTGCTCGCTTTAAAGCTTGCCCTGTTTGACCAGAATCCCAGTCCCATGTACATGCTGGATGAAGTCGAACCTTCGCTGGATTGGACGAAGAATCACAGTATGCAGGATTTGCTCAAGAAGATGTCCGCACGGCAACAGTTGATCATGGTAACCCATCTCCAGAGCACTATTCAGATGGCGAAGACCGTTCACGGAGTTCGCATCAGACCTGACGGATCGAGTTGGCTCAAGTTCCATTTCTTGATGGATAAGCGATTGTTCAAGGTGTACAAGTGCTGTTGACGGAATGATCAATGGATGAGTTTGAAGCAGCCGAGATAATCAAGCAATTCTGGTTGGAGAATCAGGACTCGAGAGATTCCTGGGATATTCTAATGGTTACGTGTCCATACTGCGGTAAGAGCGACAGAATAAAACCGTTAACAGGGCCTGCCTCCATCATCGAATCTGAGGCGTGGTCGATCTTGAGTTCCCGTGACCGTCAGCCCGCCGTTTGTAACTTCTGCCTCAATGTTGTTTTGATATCCGATGGAACGGCCATGATGCCGGAAGACTAATTTCAAGTCATTTATCCTCCTTAAAAGCTCAATTTTTGTGGAAGGCTGAAGCCGGGGACCTCGAATAAGATCCCCGGAAAGGTTATGGCCTATATGGATTTCTGCCAACCCTGGCCGAAGTCCGCGAGTGGGCGAACGTCGACGATTTCAAATGTCAGGGCTGCATGAATCATCTTGTTGGCAACTTCAGGTCCTGCCTTTTCGGCGATTTTGGCCCTGATTGTATCAAGCTTCTTGCCGGATGTTTCATCGGCAATCATTTTTACGTACACACGAACACCCTTCCAGCTTGGCAGGGATTCCCCCGGTTCCATGAGCAGGAACACCCCATTTGGATTTTCACGGAGATTCGCATAGGTCTTGTTGGATCCCGTGCCCATGACGATGGTTTTCCCATCAACCATTGATGGCGAACCGAAGTAGGCGGCATTGACATTCCCATTTTTGTCGGCCGTGCTGAGGGTTCCCAAACGGGGCTGCTTGTTGAAATACTCCATTAATGCACTATACATGACGACCTCCGGATTTCGGGTCTGATGACCCGGTGATGCAGTTCAGAGAACCGGTTACCAATAAGTTACAATGTGAGCCTCTTGTACAAAGCCGGTAAAATTCTCGGAAGGACTTCTACTTTCGGTAAAATGATACTTTGTGTCTGCGAACAGATTTGCCGTAAATACGTGATGCCTTTATCATCCGATGTGATTACAAAGGGATGTATTCTTTTCGACCGAGCTTCTTTGAAAGCCTTGCGGGTGTCCGCCATGGCGTAATCCAGATTTCCGTATTCTAAATCATATGGACGTCCGTCAGTGATGATGATCATTACTTTGATCATTGCATCGACGGGTTCCAGCTTGGCGATACCGTGTCTTATGACCGCTCCCATGCGGGTCAGATTTGCAGGTTCGAGGTTGCCCAACCTGAACCGGACTGCGTCTTGGTAATCATCTTCAAAAGATTTGACTGAAAACAAGTCTACACGAAAACGACCTTCCGAGCAAAAACCGTAAATGGCGAATGGGTCTCCGAGGGAATCCAGAGCCTCAGCCATGAGTGTCATAGCTTCCTTTTGGATATCGATGACTCGTCTGCCGTTGACCTGCTCTTCGGTGGAACCGCTCAGATCAACCAGAAACAAGACTGCAACGTCGCGGATGCGCTTGTCTCTACGAATGTAGATGTCTTCACGCATGTGCGAGCCGGACTTCATTTCGACAATTGCCTGTATCAAAGCATCTATGTCGAGATCGTCGCCGAAACTTTGCGCCTTCAGTTTTTTGAAATTTTGTGGTCTCAGTCGAACAAACTGGTTTCTGACAAGTTTTACTATTCCCCTCAGTCGGTCCGCTGTTTGCTGAGCGAATGGATTTGGGTCTTCCTTTACGGATCTTTCTCTGACCAGCACCCAATCAAGTTTGTAGTCGTGCAGTTCCGAATCCCATTCCTTGTAAAAAAAGGTTCGGATCGTGTCTTCAAGATCCTCGGCATCAGGAGATTCGAACTCGATTTCATCGAGCATTTTCGCCAATCGGTCCGTCAGAGAATTTGGGTCGCGATCACCTTTGGCCCACAGAGTTTCAAGAAATGCTTCGAGAAGTTCAGGAGGAATGTCCTGTTCTTCGAAAGCATCCGACACTTTACTTATTACTCTCTGCGTCTGATGAACCAAACCGGGAAGGAGATCGCCCCACCACGGAACCCGTGTATTGGCTAGATGATCTTCGTCGTCAAAGCAGTTCGGACAAAGTTTGAGCATGTCGGAACGGAATTTGGGAAGTTTTTCAAGGACACGCCTGTCCGCTTCTTGATGGATCTTAGATGAGGAGATTTCGTCCGAGGAATAGGAATTAATCCAATCGTCCATTGTCATCAGCGCCGCCTGATGCAGAGCGGACAATTTCATGAGGGTAAAAGTTGCAGAGGTTTCCGGCAGGTATATCGCTCTTCCGTCGGTTGCCGGCCCGCCGGTGAAATCCCTTACCCCGATGAGCGTGGTGTTGGAGCGGATCTTTAATGGTCTGCCGAGAAAGGCTTCGCATATGAGCGACAGTGTGCCGATCTTATCTTTCAGCTGGATCTTTCCGACGAGGGAATCGCGATTTTCCAACGCCCGTAGGGATTTTGCACCAAAAAACGTGATGAGTTCCGTTTCGGAGTCACATTCAGTGAGCCCGGACTGAACCCAATTTATGGTTTGGGTTTCATCCAGTACAAGGCACACCCGAGATCCCATCCTGATAAATTCTTCAGCGGCATTGGGTGACTTAAACGAAATGGCGGCAGCCTGCCGAAGATTAAAATTCCAGCGGTCCAGCTCAGTGTTGCATTTGTTGGCTACGGATTCTTCAAGATAGGCCTTGACCGCCTTCCACATTCGGCGGTGATCCGATAAAGCGTCAAGAGCGATTCGTCCCCACTGGACAAGCTGATTAGCGCCCAATAAGTCGAGGGCTCTAGGGGTATTCTTGAGAAATACGCCGGCTACGTCCATGTCATGTTCAGCTAATCTGCAAGCAAGGACAATCCAGGATTTTATCAGGAATTCGCGTTCGGGAACCCGGGAAACAGCTTCAAGGTAATGCGGAACGAGGGCCCATCCTGCATTCCCTACTACACGAGCCCCGGCAAATATGAATCGGCGATCTTTTCTACGACTGATGGGATCGAAGGTGCGGGCAATATTGCGGAAAAAATCGTTTGCCTGCCTGGATTTGAGGTGTGATCCGCATCCACATAGGTTTATAAAATCGTCGTGGTGCGCTCTTGGAAGATTTTCCAGAATGTCGGGAAATGCAGCCAGGAATTCTCTGACTCTAACCAGACTCCTTCTGGACCAAGGTCTGCAGGAAAATGGAGTAGTCAAAATTTCCCCTAGAACAGGCCCGAGATTATTTCTCGAATGGCTTCCTGCATTTCGGGATCGTCCGTCATGGCTGATGTGATCGCCGAATTGCACGCGATTTCCGGATCACATCCGTTGGATATGAGTTTTGCGGCATAGACCAGTAGTCTGGTTCCTACTCCTTCTTCCAATCCGTGCTGCCGGAGATTCCTGACCATTTCACCCAATTTCACGAGCTTGTCGGCTACGTCTTCCGCGATGTTGCCTTCATTCATGAGAATGGATTTCTCTTTATCAGCGGGAGGAAACGAAAATTCAAGAGCTACAAACCTCTGTCGAGTAGAATGCTTGAGATCTTTGGTGACGCTCTGGTAGCCTGGATTGTACGAAATCACCAAAAGGAAATTGGGGTGGGCTTCGAGGAGTATGCCTCTTTTTTCCTGGGGCAAGACTCTCCTATCGTCGGTCAATGGATGGATCACAACGGTTGTATCTTTTCTTGCTTCCACAAACTCATCCAAATAGCACAATGCACCGTGTTTCACCGCTAAACTGAGGGGACCATCGGCCCATTTGGTTTCATTTCCTTTGAGCAGAAATCGTCCCACCAAGTCTGATGCCGTGAGGTCCTCATGGCAAGCTATTGTAATGAGAGGCAGTCCCAATCGCCATGCCATGTGTTCAAGAAATCTCGTTTTGCCGCAACCGGTAGGGCCTTTGAGCAAAAGCGGTAGTTTCAGCCGGTAGGCTGATTCGAAAAGATCGATTTCCTCTCCGACGGCTATATAGTACGGTTCTTCGGGAACATAGTAATCTTCGATGGCGAGTTCTCGGGATTTAATCCCCGTTTGCACATGTCCGGGTTTCAATTGATCATTCTCCAGAGCGGATTTTGGAATGGCACATCCATTATTTCACTAAAAGAATGTGCGGAATAAAATGTAAGCGGATATTTAAGAAATCAAAGAGAAATTTCAGTACGCAAAATCGTAATAAGTAATGAGAACCTGCACGAAATTTGGTTCGGAGCAGGTTCTCAGAATGTATACTAGCTCAGCGGATACCTGCCGTAAAGTTCAGCGGCTTCCATCATAGCGATTGCATTCATCAGGGAACCGTTGGGCGGGAACTCGCAGCCGGTGGAAAGGATGAATCCGCCGCCCTTTCCGAGTTCCTGGATCTGCTTTTTACATTCCTGTTTCACGTCTTCGGGGGTTCCGAGGAACATGTATTGCGCCGGGCTGACATAACCGATCAGGGTAGTTTTGTCGCCCCATTTGGCTTTGGTGTCCACCATATCGGTGCAGCCGTCAGGTGTGTACGCAAAGGAAATGGCTACAGGCTGCATGGCTTCCATCTGAGTATCGAAATGAACTCCGTTGCCGCAGTTGTGAACCATGACCATTGATCCGCCTTCACGAATCGCATCTGCCAATCTTGTGGTGAAACAGGCTTCGGTTTCCTTCCACAGCTTCTTGCTCATGATCGTGTTGGAAGCAAAAAGGGTGTCCAAAACAATACCGTGCACTCCAGTTTTCGTCATCGCACGAATATAATCTACCAATACGTCGGTGATGATCTCCATGCCCTCGATTACGGCTGCTTTGTTTTTCATGCAATCCCGGAACAGGTTTTCCGCTCCACGCATCATTGA
>CAZTJA010000027.1:5548-10382 GCA_964613745.1 uncultured Syntrophaceae bacterium | reverse complement strand
GCTTGTAACATGCACTTGGCCGCAAGCTCTCCATCTTGGGACCATTCTGCATAGTTCACTCCGTAAACCCGACGTGAAGCGCCACAAATGAGGGGGGCCGTGGGTACTCTGTCAGGTTCTTTGTGCTGCAGAGCCGTCGCTACTCTTTCCAATGGGGTCATGATTTTACCTCCGGGATAGTGGTGCCCTGATGGGACCTTTGAGAGCTTGGGATAAGTGAAGAGAGAGTTGACCGGTGTGGTTTGCCGGCCGTTGGAGAATAACCTATAGAATTGATGATACAATGTTTTGTGCAGTCGCCAACGGCTGATTATCGGGAAGATACTGGTAGGAGATTACTACCGTAACGCTGGTTGACTTGTTTCTAAGCCGGTAATGCTCTTATGGGGGCTTTGATTGAGAACGGGTTGCCTGGATAAAACTTTACAGAAAATGTACGAAATAAGACGGATTCGGGCGGTGGGCGCGCTATTGAACGTTGGACGGCCATTACGTTTATCGATCCGTATGGAGCCCAGTTCTCTGAAAGCGGCCCTCCTTTTTCTGAAACATTCCGGTTTTGGGATGTTTTCGGTTCCGGACTAATTACGTTCTCACTGAGAGTGAGGGGTGATACCGGATGGCTAAATTGGAATTCTCCTGAACACTTGGTTACAATTGAGTTTCGGATACAAGCGGTCATGATTTGATCTCCTATTGAAGGTTATTTTAGATTTGGGGGTGTTTGAAGTGCGAATATACGTTAAACGGATTTACTCGGGAGTAGCCGATGACGACGGCTACCGAATACTGGTTGATAGATTGTGGCCCAGGGGAATTAAGAAGGAGTCCGCCGGGGTAGATCTATGGCTGAAAGAAATCGCACCGAGCAACGAACTTCGAAAATGGTACAATCATGATCCTGAGAAATGGACTGAATTCAAGACCCGATATTTTCAGGAACTTGAAGAACAGGGGTCGGCCATAGAGCAGGTACTTTCAGCAGCAAAGAAAGGAAAGGTAACCCTTCTATTTTCATCTAAAGAATTGAAGCTGAACAATGCAGTTGCGTTAAAGGAATATTTGGAGGGGAAATCGGGTGCGTGATCAGGGATGAAAAACGGAGTTACTATCGTCCCTATAAGAACATTCTCTCATTCTTCAATGTCTGAGTCAATGATTCGTCGGAAAACCCCTGCTAAACCTCACTGGCACCAGGTCTGGATGAGATACTTGTTTTCGAAGAGAAATTGGATAAAGCCGTGGGATGAGGAGAACCGGCAAAAGGATTACCTGTTGATTTGCCCAAGGGCTTAGCAAACGACGACTAATCGTCGTAATCGTGGAATTGTGATTTTCTCGGGAACTGCTGATACATGCAACTTGGTTCCAGCGAGAGTAACCTCGAACGCAAGCTCGTTTTCTTACTGTTAATGCCCAGTTTTTTTCTGATGTTTTTTCTGTGGAATTCTACGGCATTCGTGGATATGCCGAGCAGAGCGGCGATTTCCTTCGTAGCATTACCTTCCAAGACAAGGTTGGCTACATTGATTTCCTGGGATGTCAGATTGAGAGATTTTGAAGACAACCTGTACATAAACGGGGAGGTTACGCAGTGAAGATTTGCTTCGATTACTGCAAGATGCTCCCGCTGTTCCGGAGTGAGTGACGTTTTTTTCAGCTTTTCGAGATAAGGACGAACTTGCTCACGAATGTTCGTGAGAACCTGGTCTTCGACTGCTCTGTCCTCGTTCTCTTTTTGTTCGAGTAACTTTTCCAGTGCCGAATTGATCGTAAACAGATTATCCCGAAGAATTCCAAATTCTTTTCTAATAGGTCCCAACCTGCTTGGTGAGGTTCCGATATGGGAGAGATTTTCATGTGTTACAAAAATTCTTATTGGGCCGAGAGCCTTGAGCGGGGAGACTCGTATTCTGAACCAGCGTTCGCTTCGTCCGTAGTGACATGGATATTCAAGTACAAACTCTACCGTGCGTCCTTCAAGTACGGATCGAATACCTGCAGATACTTCCCGGGCCTTCTCGGATGAGTAACCTCTAGCGGATTCTGCGATTTCAATGTAATCGACCCCGAGGCAGTCCGCGTCTTCCATCTCATGGACCTGTCCAAAGTCTCTCCAAGCTTGATTTGTCAGACATATTACCCCGTTGTGGTCAAGAATTGCGGAGCTTGTGGGGACCGAATCCAAGATTTCCGTTATAGCAGTATTAAGTGAACATGGATTACTGCGAGAGGTTTGGAGACAGCCTGTACCTTCTATCATGCTTCTACCCATTGCTTCCATTTCCTCCGGGTGAAGTTACGAGGTCTTCGACCAAAGAGAAAAGTCGTTGTGTACCATGCCCGTTCATAGCAACAATCTCGGTGAGATTCTTTGTGTAGGGTAAGACGACATTTTTCAAGGATGCAAGTTCGGCTTCGGAAACTCCGTCAGTCTTGGTTACACACACGAGACCGGCTCCGGTAATTTGCGAGATCAAAAGAGATCGACGCTCCTGCCAATTGAATGAGAAGTCTTCGGCGTTCAGTAATGTTATAAAAGGTCCCAATTCATAAGAGCAGTCCCTCAAACCGGTACGTGACGCCGCCAGAAGTTCTTCAGTGGTAACCAGGCCCGATGGTTCGATGAACAGGTAATCAGGCGGATCCGTTTTGCAAAAGCCTTTTATAAGTTGCGCAAAACTTGCGGCAAGAGAGCAGCCCAATCAGCCTCCGGAAAGACCTTCGAGTCTAATGTTACCGGCAGTTAAAAACTCCGGATCATACTTTGCTTCCCCATCTTCGTTGATGATGATCCCACTGGAGAAACCCTTAGATGCGAAATGTCTGATGAATGACTTTATTAAACTGGTTTTTCCGCTGCCCTGAATTCCGGAAACCGCAATCAATCTCAAGATCTAATCCTCCGTCGCCGTTTTCGACTCTTCCATTTCTCTTAGCTGTTCTTCCAGAATTCGCCGATACTCTTCCTTTGAGGTGGTGAAATCGAATTCGTCGAAATAGGTATGCTCCTTTTCTTTTTCGACCAATATTCCTTTGGACTCTGCAACGGCATGAATTCCATCAAGAGTGGCAATCCTGACTTCGTCCTGGTGAATACCTTGAACGATGCTGTTGACCGCCATGAAGAGATCTTTTACGGGCTTGTCCAAACTCCCGTGGGAGAATGCCCCGTGGGTTACACCTATGGTGTCCGCTTTCAGGGTTCCGGCATCGGTTCGGATGTGAGATTTGATGTGTCCGATGCATTTTGCACCACGTTCCATGCAAAGTTCGGCTATCCGCAGCATCATTTCCTCAGCCATCGATTTTATGAACTCATCTTCCCGGAGATCGGGCAAGGTCAGCTTCACGGCCAAACCGTATCCGCTAACGCCATGTTCGGTATAGCAGCCTGAATCGATCGGAGGAGCGGATTCCATGGTTATTCCTTCCACGCCAAGATAATGTCTCGAATTTGATCGATACCTTCACCGGTGAATGACGACAGATGTACGATTTCAGCTTTGGGATTCAGTTCCGAAATTTTCGCTCTGATTCCATCAAGCTCGTCCACGTTTGCTGCGTCGATTTTGCTGACGGCCACTATGTCAGCATCTTTAACCTGTGTGGTAACCAATCGTCCGAGCATGTCCATGTCGAGAAGTTCTGCGGGCCTTGTGGAATCAAATAGGACAACTGCAGGTCCGAGACTGATTTTGGCATCTCTTCCGCTCATTTTGGCCGCCATTTTAACCTGATGCGGAACTGCGACTCCGGTTGGTTCGACGAGCACATGGTCAGGCTTGAAGTCCTTGTACAATCCGTAAACCGTTTTGGCGAAAGTGGAGGCAACTTCACAGCATATACAGCCACCCCCTATGTCCTTCACTCTCATTCCACTTTCTTCCATTATCTTGCCGTCCACGGGAATTTCTCCGATTTCATTGACGACCAGAGCAACTTTCTGCTCATTGTTCCCTGCGAGCTGAGCGGATAATTTGAGGAGCAAAGTGGTCTTTCCGCAGCCGAGAAACCCTGCTATCTGGGTTATTTTCATAAATGTTCCTCCGATGAGTATTTCATATTCACTCACCGGGCGATCCGCTCACGACGGACCACCAAATGTGAGACAGGCTGAATTATAATAGAAAGACGATTGTATTAGTCCAACAACACCATGCTGTACCAGCCCGGCAGGACCGTTCCGTTCGGGTCAAAATCAACTGAGTATCCTAACTGCTCAACGGTTTTCGGGATATCTATTCCCATTGCATCCATGGCCGGACGTGCGAGGTGAGGAAACCTGCATGGGTCCGGATATGCGCATTCGTCGCATTCTACACAGAGAACTAGGCCGAACGCGAAAGTGGCTCCGTAATGGAGCATGGCCCGTTTTTCCAGTTGCAAGGTAATCTTTTGAGAAATTGCCGCGTCCGGTGATTTGATTATTAAGGCTGTTGAGTATCGATCCAATGATTCTTTGAATTGTTCGGGCGAGATGTTTATGTGGGGGTGACAAGTCCAGAATTTGCCCCAGCGACCGCATCCGAACCTGCATTTCAGGAACGATCTCGGATCGAACGCTAATTTCTTGGAGTCCAGCAGACCGGCGTCCATCGCTCCAAGATCCTTCGCTTCATTGATCAGTCCATCATAAGGCGAGGGCATTGAGCCTCCAAGCATGAAATGTAGATATCTGGGTATTGGGGATGGGACGTTTTCAAAGCGGGCAAAACTCACGGAAAACTATCTTTACCACATCTATAAGGATAAAACAATGTGCCGTGTTGTCAATCGCCTAAGAGACGCGCCACAAAATGATTGAGAGAAGGGACCAACCTTTCTGAATAGC
>CAZTJA010000027.1:0-5448 GCA_964613745.1 uncultured Syntrophaceae bacterium | reverse complement strand
TTATATGGTAATGAGGCGACCGGCTTTCATCCTGTATTCCAGGGATTCGGTTTTATCCGGGCGAACATTTTTTAATGATAAATGGAGTTGTGAATGTATTCGAAAAAAATTGCCGTTCCATCGGCACATCCGGGCGGACTTGATTCGATCAGATCGGGTCATTTCGGCCATTGTGAAGTTTTCACGGTAGTTCATATGGAAGGTGGAGCAATAAAGGACATATCGGTGGTCGAGAACGAGGCTCATGGGGACGGCGGCTGCGATGCCCCTGTGAAGCTTCTTCATAAAAACGGGGTACAGGCTATCATCGTAGGTGGGATCGGGATGCGGCCATTGAGAAGCTTTCGGAGTATGGGAATTGATGTTTTCTATGGTCCGGAGGGAGACACCGTTCGCACCGCGGTTGAAAGTTTGGTGGACGGCAAATTGCCGCTCATTAATGATCAACAAGTATGTCAAGGCCACGGTTCCTGCGGCAACCATTAATCTTAAACGCCTCCGGGAGCATTGCCCTCGGAGGCTCTCAGCCCATCCTGTTGCCTTCCCGCCGCTATTAGTTCTTTTTTATCAAAGACGATTTTTGATGTATTGACAACTTCGACGAACTAGTATTAATTAGACGCACCTAACAAAAGTAGCCAAGTAGTCCGAAAGAAAAAAGATTGAACTTGTAGAAAATAGTTTGCCTCGTGCGGTATTACCCTGTATTACTTAACCAGCTAATGTCGAAATTGCGTGCTAATCACTATGCCGGCGTGCTATAAATAGCTTTTACGTGCTATTTGTCCGCCGCCATTTATCAGGAGTATGGAATGTTCAGCTCTCGTGTGTGCTTGTTCGTGTTTGTGTTCCTGTTCTGTTCCGGAAATGTAGTTACTGCATGGGAACTGCAACTTGAAGGACGGTTTATCTACACGTACGAGTGGTACGATCAGCAGGGATCAAAGGGATTTTTCGGGCCGTATGACACCGACAACGGTTTAAATACGAATGCCGCGAATCTCAATTTCTGGAGCAACGGAGCACGCTTTGACACGCAACTGGCCACGGGCAAGTCTTCGGGATGGTCCTTCTTTAAAGTTGAAGCTGAGCCTACGCTGAAAATAAATGAAGCAATACGAGCACGAGCAAAATACCGAATAGCTTCATACGGGCACCCGGATGCATGGGATTACATTTCACAGACGCAGCCGGGCGTAAATGTGGCAATCAGTGAAGGCCAGTGGACTCTTTTCTGGATGACCGCGCAGACGCCTTGGGGTCAGGTGGTCTTCGGCAAAAGGCCCTGGATATTTGGTCTTGGAATGCAGTACGACGGCAATGATTCGATCACGAGTGAATCGATTCTGATAAATGCTCCATATGGGCCTTTGGACATTGGTATCGGTTTTTACCCTTATCGGTACGTGGGGAATTCGACGTTACCGGAATTGGGAGATCCTTTTGATCTTTTTCCCGTGCGAGAATATTTCTCGCGGGGTGACAAGAGCGGCTCTCAAAGTAGGGACTTTCTGGGTTACGTGGTTTACCACGCCGGTCCGGTACAAGCCGGAGTGATGGGAGTCTTGGGATCATACCACATCGGTCCGGAAGCGAATCTTGGGCCACAGCAGAAAATAGCCTTGGATTCGAGTTACACCCACGGTTCGGTGTACCTGAAATACAATAACGGCCGCTTTTTCTTCAATTCTGAAGCAGCCTGGGTTTACTGGGACGATAAGTACACGGGAGTAGACAACCTAGCGGCTCTTTCAGGTAACAGATACATCGAACAATGGCGTTATGTTACAGAATTGGGGTTTGTTACGGGACCGACGAAGTTTTCGGCAATGTATGCTTTCACTCCAGGACTGGACAGGCGTGCAGGGCGCCACATAGATAAGCAGCCCGCGGCGTTCCTGAGGCATCCCACTTTTGATGCGTATTTTGATAATCACCATATTTTCCGCGCATATGCGTACATCTTTGCTTTTAATTACGGAACAGGTCTTGAAGCCTATAACTTGAGCTATGACGGTTTCGCGAGGGATACGGCATTGTGGGGCGGAAGGATTGATTATGCGGTGGCCGCAAACTTGAATGTATATTGCAGTTTCATGTATGCGAACAGAGTCTCTAATGGCTATTCATGGGCAATACTTGGACCCAACATCAGTGATAATCCGCCGACTTTCCCCAATTTTCCTGAGACCAGAGACGGCAATATCAGCTTAAATCTTAATAGATATCCTGATTCACCGAATATTCCCGATAATTCCTTAGGGTATGAAATAGATGCCGGATTCGATTGGCAGCTATTGGAAAAATGGACGGCCACAGTTGTGCTGGGTTACTGGCAGCCGGGCAAGTGGTTCAACTATGCGTGTATAGACAGGTCGGTTCCGAACTGGGAAACGGGAACGCCCGCAAATAATTGGGGAACACGACCGAACAGGAAAATAGATCCGATAATCGGCGGCGAATTCACCATGACGTTCGACTTCTAAGAGGTTTGATATGAAGAAATATCTGTCTGCTACTTTAGCTTTTTGCGCAATGTTCACCGTTGTTTCGGGGGTGTCCTTTGTCCCGGAAGTCCAAATGGTCGAGTCCGAGAATCTGAGCGAATACTTGCGGGGATACTCAACGGTATGTATAGAAACGTACAACCAAAACGTGGGGATGATTCTACTCACTGCTCGGGACGACAAAGAAGAGGAGGAGGAGAAGGGTGAAAAGGAAAAGGACGAAAAAGGACAGGAAACCGACGGTTTTGACCGCATCTGGGATGCCGGGCACTTTGGATAACCTATCATGAGTAGAACACTACATTTATGGTTTCTTGGTCTGTGCTGCATGGCTTTTGCGGCACAAGCCGCACACGGGAGTGGGGGACCGCCAAAAATAACAGCCGGAGTCCTGCCGATTGCCTACATGGTGGAGCGGATAACGGGAAATGATGCGGATATTACGGTGTTGGTCGCTCAGGGTCAAGATCCCCATACGTTTGAACCGACGCCGAAGCTTGTGGCGAAAATGGTGGAATCCGATCTTTTGTTCAAGACGGGATTTGGATTTGAAGACGCTCTCATCAAAAAATTAACTGCTTTGTCGGGAACGATACAAATTGTGGATGTTCAGCAAGGCATACAGTTGCGAGAGTCGGAAGAGGACGGCGATCACAAGCATTCACACAAGGCTGTGAAGCGGCCTCACCATGATGGTGCGAGCGATTTTGATCCCCATACTTGGCTTGACCCGGTGTTTGCGAAACAGATTGCCGCTAATATTGCGGATGCACTGATTCAGAGGGATCCCACCAAGGCGGAATTATATCGGAGCAATCTGGCTCAATTGGATTCGGACCTGGATGCGGTACATGCAAAACTTGAAAAAATACTTGAACCGCTCAAGGGCAGGAAGTTTTACGTGTACCACCCGGCCTATGGGTATTTCGGAGCACGATACGGCCTGAAGCAGGTTGCGATTCAATCGGGAGGCAAGGAACCGACTGCCAAGCAGGTAGCAAAACTGATTACTTCGGCCAAAAAAGACGGAGTTCGAATCATTTTCGTTCAGCCTCAATTTTCGCAGAAAACCGCGGATGCTATAGCAAAGGAAATTAATGGTGCGGTAGTGCCTTTAGATGATTTGGCCAAGGATTATCTGAAAAATTTTGAAGACATGGCCGTTAAATTAGAGCAGGCATTGATCCAGTAAGGATGGTTCCAGCAAGTCTGAGGTACATCTGGAAATAAGGTTTTCGGGTGTAAGGATTTCTCCTACTTTACCGTTTATTATCATAACGATCTTTTCCGCAAGCTGAGAAATTTCAGAAACTGAATGGCTCACATAAATCGTCGGAATTTTGAGCTCGGTGGTAAGTCTTCGAATGAATGGGAGCAATTCAGCTTTTCGATCTCGATCGAGAGAGGAAAGCGGCTCATCCATGAGCATTAGTTCAGGACTTGTGAGCAGCGCCCTACCGATGGCGACCCTCTGCTTTTCACCTCCGGATAATTTGGAGGGCCTCCGCCTTAGAATTGATCCGATTCCCAAAAGGTCAACCACGTGATCGTATTCGATGCGACGCAATTCGGGTTTGCAGAGCTTCCAGCCATATTTGAGGTTTGATTCCACGCTCAGGTGGGGGAACAATCTGCTTTCCTGAAAGATGTACCCGATTCTTCTTCTATTGGGTGGGATATTTGTGTGGGACTTCTTCTCGTACAGCGTTCTTGTCTCGATGACGATTTCGCCTGCATCGGGTTCGATGATGCCCGCAATCATATTGATGATGGAGGTTTTTCCTCCACCGGATGGTCCGAACAAACCCACAACAGCTACACCGTTGAGTTCAAATTCAGCGTCTATTTGGAACGTGCCCAATTTTTTCTGTACGGAGACTCTAATCATGTTCAGCCGTGAATTCTCTTGTACGAGTAGCGGGACATCCATTCAGAGACTGCCAAAGCAGTTACGGCGAGAATTACGGAGATTATACACAAGCGCATGGCCTGAGCATCTCCACCGGGGACTTGAGATACGGCATAAAGAGCCAATGGTAATGTTTGTGTTTGGCCGGGTATATTTGAGACAAAGGTGATCGTAGCACCGAATTCACTGAGGCTTCTGGCAAAGGCGAGAACGATTCCGGTGATGATTCCGGGCAAAGCCAAAGGCATGGTGACGGTTAGGAAGATTCGCAATGGACCGGCACCCAAAGTTGCGGCTGCGGATTCGAGTCCCTGGTCCACGGATTCGATGGATAAACGCACTGCCCTGACCAAGAGAGGAAATCCCATAACTGCCGATGCGATTGCAGCTCCCTTCCAGCTGAATGAGAAAGTGATTCCGAAATACTCGTAAAGCCAAGCACCTACAAGTCCTTTGCGCCCCAAAGAGACCAGCAAGATATAGCCCATGACTACAGGAGGCAACACGAGGGGCAGATGCACGAAACCATCCAAAATGAATTTGCCCGGAAACGATTTTCGCGCCAAAATCCAGGCGATTATTACGCCGAAGGGAAAGCTGACCAGAATTGCCCAACCGGAAACATACAAGCTGAGAATTAATGCTTCTTTTTCCAGGGGAGTCATCTAGTTCTTGCTTTCGAAGGTAGTAAATCCGTGTTTGCGGAAAATTTCGGCGGCATCGCGGCTTTGCAGGTAACGCAAAAAAGTTTCCGCCTGTTGTTTGTGTTCAGGCAGGAGTGCCGCTGGATATATGATCTTAGGTGAAATCTTTTGGGGAAATTCACCAACTATTTTCACATTTTTCGAGATTGCAGCATCGGTCGAATATACGATGCCCAGGGGAGCTTCCTCTCTTTCCACCAAAGCCAGGGCTGCTCTTGTATCCGAGGCCGGGGCAATTTTCTTCTCGAGATCGGACCAGATTCCCATTTTTTGGAGGGCGACTTTTGCGTATTTTCCCACCGGCACATGGGAGGGGTCTCCAGTGGCT
>CAZTJA010000026.1:0-32468 GCA_964613745.1 uncultured Syntrophaceae bacterium | reverse complement strand
TTCTGCCGCGCTTCGAGCAGGCTCTTTTCTCTCAGACGAAGCTGGTAAATTTCCGTGATATCTTTGAAGATTGCTATGAAACCTATTAATGAACCATTCTTTTTGTCAGGATCGGCAAGATAGCATGTAGTAGCGGCAAGTCTTTTCCATGATCCGTCGGGGTGATGATACTGAACCTCACTGTAGCTGCGGAGTGCTTTCTCCCGTACGGCATCCACAAATATTTGATTGAACTCGTAGTTTTCCTCTCTCGTGAAAAATACTATCCCCAGTCCTTCGGCTTTTAACGTTTCGAGATCACATCCAAGGATTTGTTCAGTAATCCTGTTGGTATATACCACCTCGCCTTGTCGACCGATCACCACGAGACTATCGGTCATGCTGTCAAGAATGTTTTCAATCATGAGATCTTCCATTGAAAATCTCCTCTGGAATGGTCCGTTGCGAAGTTAGAACAATTCGGATATAGAGTATTAAAACATACCTTTCGCAAAGCTAACAATGAATTCTGTCGGTTCGAAGATATTGGTTGTCGATGATTTTCCTACAGGAAGACGTTTGCTGGCTCATAAACTGAAGGAAAACTATACCGTAATTGCAGCCGCATCGGGTTATGAAGCCGTTCAACTTGCAATTGACAACAAGCCGGATCTCGTATTGCTTGATGTGGAAATGCCGGGACTGGACGGTTACGGCACCCTGGAAATGCTTCGCAATGGGGTCATCGATGAAGCGGTGCCGGTGATCTTCGTTACGGCGAGGACCGATAAAGAAAGCCGGAACAGGGGACTTGCCGCAGGGGCGGTGGATTTCCTCAGCAAACCATATGATAAAGAAGAATTGCTCATAAAAGTCAGAAATCATCTTGCCCTGTACAATGCACGGAAAGAAATCGACATGGCCAACAAAAGAATGGCCGAAGAACTACAAATGGCTTCTGAGCTTCAGTTGACTCTGCTTCCCTCTGAGTTGCCCCAGAATGAGAAGCTCCATATTTCATCTGTTTTTTTGCCGGCATCCGAGGCCAGTGGTGATCTTTATGACATCTCCGTAATGCCTGACGGAAAGATTGCTTTTGTTCAGGTAGACGTGTCCGGTCACGGAGTAAGATCGGCAATGATAGGTGCCATGTTCAAGATGAGTTTTCAGACCTTGTCCAAAAAAAAGTATCGTCCATCGGAGTTTCTTGCTCGATTGAATGATGATATGCTGGAAGTCACACCCGATGCCGACTACCTCACGATTTTCTGTGGAATAATCGATACCGACAATATGGAAATTGTTTACAGCAATGCCGGACACCCGAGACCTTTTCTCTATAGGGACGCCACAAAAGAAATTCTTGAGTTGCGGGAAGGCGGCATGATGGTGGGCATTTATCCGGGAATAGATTACGACGAGGGTCGACAAAAGCTTGAACCCGGAGATAAAATACTGGCTTACACAGATGGAATTACGGAAGCTCGAGATCCGGAAAAAGATCTTGATCAGCTCTACGGCAAAACGCGGCTCATGGAAATTTTTTTAAATAACATTCATAAGAACCCTGATGACGTTTTGCGAGAGATTGTTGAAGATGTTCAAGTTTTCCAAGGCACTTTAACGTGCCATGATGATTTAAGCCTTTTGCTCATTTGCCTAAATTAGCCCATCTTTGCACAGGTGAATCTCAATTGTGTAATGCGGAGCAATTGGTTACGTCGGGAGCCGAAAACACTTATTCTTCCAATTTTTCAAGGAAGCCGCGAAGCTCCAGGAAATGGTGACGGCAATCAGTTAAATCACCCACCATCGCACACGCTTCTATTCGTGCGGCAGAATCGGCCATGTCTTGAAACATCATTTCTGCAGATCCGCCTTTGATCGCATGTGCCGCTTGCTTCATTGAAACATAATCCTGGTTGGCAAGGGCCGTCTCCAAGAATTCTAATCTGGCCGATACATCGGAGACAAACTCCCTTCTTAGGTCCAAGTAATCTTCTAATTCCATGTCGAGTCGAGCAGCCATGTTTGCAGTGGAATCCTCGGCGATCTCACAGACTTTTGACCATTCCGCCGCACTGGAAAAAAAGTGCTCCATGGAATTCAGCAAGTCTTCTTCTCTTAAAGGTAAGCTCAGAATTTCAGTGACACCTATGTTTCTCAATTCATGAACATCGCCCGAATCCAATCCATCCCCGTCAAGAACCAAAAGTCTTGTGTTAGAGAGACGTTCTTGTGTTTTGATGACCCTGGAAATTTCGTGTAGTTCCAATCCGGCAATATCACTGTTGAGGATCACTATATGCGGCATAAAGCTCCCCAGCTTTATACAGGTGTCGACATTACTTTCTGCAACGGACATGGTGAAATCGGGCAGGTATCCCGTTAAGGTTTTGCGAATAGTTTCGGTGACATCTTCATCTTTATTTGCAAGAAGAACCCTAACATGGTCGGGAACATCAGGGTTAATTTCCATGCTGCAGAATTGTTCCAGCACTTGGAGCATGTTCTTATATCTGATGGGCTTAGAAATATATTCGTCCATCCCTGCGTCCAGGCACATCTCTCTGTCGCCTTTCATGGCTGATGCCGTGATTGCGACAATGGGGGTTTGCACGCCGCAGCTCCTGATTTCCCTTGTCGCGCTCAGTCCATCCTTAATGGGCATTTGCACGTCCATGAGAATCAGATCGTACGTCTTTGAACAGGCTTTTTGTACCGCTTCCGCTCCGTTGTGAGCAAGATCCGTATTCAGACCTATCTTACTGAGCATTTTGATTGTGATTCGCTGGTTTATGGGATTGTCTTCAGCAAGCAGGATCTCTCGAATGCAGGGCCTGACGGGCTTGAGAAAATGTTGACCTAAAGGCCTTGCAGATTTTGAGGAAATGCCCAGAACCGTCCGAATCATTGAGTAGAGCTGATTTCTCCGCACAGGTTTCATCAAATATCCGTCGAAACCAATTTTCGAAAGTCTCGTCCGCTCCCTCCATTGCGGTTCCGATGACAAGGCTATCGCTTTGGGGCATTTATCTATAAAATCCTTACAGATTGCCTCAACTAATTCATAGCCGTCCATTTCAGGCATTCGGATGTCGAGAAGTCCAAGATCAAATTTCTTGCTTGCGAGCATTTCCAGAGCGGACCTTCCACTTGTGACGCTGACACTTTGAATTCCGACTCTGTTCAAAGTTGCTTCCAATATCCTCAATGACGTTTCATTATCATCGACCAGCAATGCGGTTTTTCCAGACAATTCGGCCATAGACATTGGTTCGATCGGCACTTCGGTGTCGGATTCAGTACTTTTGAGCCACACATTAAACGTGAATTTGGACCCTATATCTGGAGAACTTTCTACGGAAATGTTTCCACCCATGAGTCCGATCAATTTTTTGCAAATTGCTAGTCCGAGTCCTGCTCCTCCATATAACTGAGAATCAGATTTGCATGCCTGGGTAAATGGCTCAAAGATTTCAGTCAACATACTTTCCGGAATGCCGATGCCCGTGTCCTGAACGGAGGCTTCCAAATTAACTTTGGATCCCTCAGTCCCAATGCAGCGTCCCTTTATAAGAATCTCCCCTTCTTTTGTAAATTTCACTGCATTGCCCAGGAGATTTGTGAAAATTTGGCGAAGCCGCACGGGATCTCCTACCAGGTAATCAGGGACATCGTGTAAATCGCACAAAATTTCAGTTCGGTGATCACCCATCCGACCGCGCACCATTTCGCAGGCATCCATGATGACGGATTCCAAGTTGAAAGGTACAGAGTCAAATTCTACTTTGTCCGCTTCGACTCGCGACAAATCCAGGACATCATCCACAAGGGACATGAGGGTATTTGTGCTGAGCTTAACGGTCTCAAGGGCTTCCCTTTGTTCGCCGGTGAGTTCTTCGTCCAGAAGAAGTTCGGTGTAGCCAACGATTGCATTTATGGGCGTCCGAATCTCGTGGCTCATTCTTGCCAAAAACTCTGTTTTCGCGCGATTTCCCGCTTCGGCAAGTTGCCTTGCCTCGATCAGTTCCGATTCAATTCTCTTACGATCACTGATGTCTCGAGCAATTCCCTGAAACATTATTTGGGAGTCGGCACTTTTTACGAGAGTCGTGCTCTGGCCTATCCAAACAATACTCCCGTCCTTCGTTACTATGGGAAACTCAAAATATGTTACTGATTTCTGTTCCCTTAATTGAGCCTCAAAAAAGTATTTCACATGATCGACAAACTCAGGGAGTACCAGCTCGAAGTATTTCTTTTTTACAATTTCTTCTTCTGAATAGCCTGTAATCTTCAGGCCCATTGGATTCACAAAACCGAAATTACCAAATCGATCACACGAAAAAATTATATCATCGGCATTTTGAACTAGCTGTTTAAAGCGTTCCTCATCTTGTCCTAGGGAAAGAATTAGTGAGCCGCTTGGAAATGTCTGTTTCATATCGCACCATTAGGATGTAAGCGGTTCAACGTCCATTGCTTGCTCATGAGCTACGAATTCTGAAATTTCAACGTTTTTGCTAGGGTCAGCACATTTTTGCCGCCCGGGAAAGTTTTGTAATCAAACTTATCCGAAAGCTGTTTCATCAGCCATATTCCTCTGCCCGAATCACACAGCGCATCGAGATTCGGCTCCCGCCAATCTGATTCTATGAATACTGATCCCTCGTCCTCGAACAACATCAGGAGGTCGTCATTTTCAAAAATGAGACTGATACTTACGTCTCCGGAACGGTCGGCGTACGCATGCGTGCAAATGTTGGTGAAAGCTTCATGCGATATCAGGGCAATCTCGTCGGCACACTTTGTAGCTAGATTAGGACATGAATGTGAGAGGACTCCGATCAAAAAAGAGTGAAGGGGCCGTAAAAACCCCAAGTCCGCCGGCACCACTACTTTAATCTCAATGCGCTTTTCGTCCGACATTTTGATCCCATCAATTTAATCGGGTCAGTGAATGTTCTTTAAACGTAAGACTTTACCGCGGAATCCAGGTCGTCAAAAATTTCGAAAATTCGATGCAGACGAGTCAACTCGAACAAGTCCTTTGCCTGGGGCGAAGGTCGGGCTATCCTAATGTCTCCGGAATGCTTTTCTACAGTTCTGAGGCTTGCTACGAGTGCGCCGCAACCTGAACTGTCCATAAGCTTGCAATCCTGCATATCAACCACGAGGCGACTACACGATGAACTAATCAGGTCATTAACTTGCTTTTTGAACTGAGGTGCAACAACTGCATCGAAAAGCTCATCAAGCTTAATTACCACTACATTGTTCAGTTTGGTTATTTCCATAAGAGGCTCCTAAATATTCTGGATCGGTTTGTTCAGAGACGAACCGGCAAACTCACCCGAATCGACCAGCACCAACCGGGACAAAAGCAAGAAATTAGACTTAGCATTCAGTTTTTTGCTCGCACCTTTTCTCTCTGAAAATGAGAGACTTTAGAGTCCTTGTAAGTAATTTGAGATCATCATTAAAGTTCCGCGTGGAAGCGTAATAGTTTTCAATAACCAGTTTTTCGTCAGGGTCCAGATCGTTATCCAAGGTATCCAGGATTGTATACAGTCCGTGCGGAGATTCGAACCTTAACATGGCCCAGTCACTCTTAATGCGTGCATATTCGTCCGGTTCAAGAGGTCTTACTCCAACGAGAGCCAGTTTGCCCGCGATTACATCAAAAAGGCCCGGTAATTTCGCAATAAACGGCTGAGTGTTCCGGAATGTAGAGAGTAATACTATTTCCGGGTCCCTGGTTGCCGACCCGTACGCACGTTCATCTATAATAAAGGATTCCTGATCAAAGAATCCTTTACCTTTCATTTTGCGAATAAGACCCTTCAATAACCAAATAGGAGTCGTAAGAAAGATGAGAATCGAGGCGATAAGCTTTTCGATGTATACCTTCAACCTTGGGCGAACATGTCGCTCCTGAACGCCTCCCAGAAGCAGTGGATCGGATATCTCGATTCCGATTCCGGTCCTGATATTGATCATGAACTTTCCTCCGACAATCTTCTCGACCACGTTCGTCTGGGAACCCAAATACGTGTTGTCCAATATCAGGCTGGAAACTACCGTGACGTTGTTGTTTATAATGACTCCGTTTCCTATAACTGAACCCGGCCCTATCTCTCCTTCAGAACCTATGCTCACATAGTTGCCCACAAAAACAGGATTTTTGACTTGGGTTGTCCGATCGATTTTTGAATGATGACCTATGGTTCGTTCAAGTACGGGATTTTGTGAATCACGTCCAAATCGCCCGTGCAAAGCGCCCTGGTTTGCAAGCCATAGATCATATGGATTGGAAACCCTAATCCAATCAGATTGGTGGACATACGATGTGAGATTGTTCGGGTCGCACCCCATACGTGTGGCGAAAATACCCGTCTCCTGGAGCATGTCAGTGGGATTATGTACATTTAAGGATTTGTCCGTAAGGTCCTCTTCGGTGAATTTTCGCGCAAGTACCATGACACTTCCGCCGGATTCGGACCCGACGAACTCTTGAAGACGGCTTAGATCTAGATCGAGAACGCTCTCCGCCGGCATGATCATTACTGGATCATCCGTTTTTACGCCGATTCTAGCGAGCAAAGACTGTGGGTCAACCGGCTCTCTCAGAACCGTGTGGTTTACCTGTACGCCCCACCTTTCACCTGACCCGATAAATGTATTTACAGCCCTGGGATGGTCGATCAAAGCAAGATGAATTTTTTTGAGACCTGCGTCGACACATTGCTCCAGCAGGCGTTCCAATAGAGGCTTGCCAAGGATGGGTAATAACGCTACGGGTACTCGCTGTGCAAAATTGCCGAAGGGTTGGCACGGTTCAAAGCATGTAAGGACAACCAGCATAAATTCTCCCGATTCAGCTCCGGTTCACGGGATCTTTCAATAGGCACCTTTTCCGGACAAGACCGCAGGAATAGTTTTGAGTAGAATCTTTATATCTCCCCAGACGGACTGACTTTCAATATATTGCACATCCAGAGCCACTTGTTGTCGGAATTCAATATCGCTCCTGCCGCTGACTTGCCAGATACAAGTGATACCGGGAATAACTTCCAGTCTTTTGCGATCCGTTAAATCGTATTCATTGACTTCTCGCGGTACTGGAGGCCTCGGCCCGACAAGCGACATGTCACCTTTGAAAACATTATAAAGTTGAGGAAGTTCATCGATGCTCAATTTTCTAATTATTCGTCCCACCCTGGTAATGCGAGGGTCTCGCTTCATTTTGAACGTAACCCCTCCGGACTCATTCTGGTTCAATAATTGATCTTTGAACTTATCAGCGTCGGTAACCATTGACCGGAACTTGTACATTTGAAACAATCTGCCCCATTTGCCGACCCGCTGTTGTGAATAGAAAACAGGGCCCTTGGAGTCCAGCTTTATGGAAACGGCAGTCAGCAGGAAGAGAGGAGAAAGGACGACAAGTCCGACGCCGGATCCAACGATATCAATCAGCCTCTTGAGCCCCCGGCTCGCGTACAGAACTCCTATCCAGAGGTTTTTCTTAATGAGAAAATACGACCATTGCCTCCAGCCCGAAATTCGGATTCCCCCCTTTGAGTACTGATTATAAAGCTGATCCATAAGATCGTAATCTCGTTTAAAGTTTCTGTCATGACCAGACATTATAACTCCGGTGATTCGTTCATTTTTTTTCACCAGATGAAAATCTCATTCAAACCCTATGCATCGAACGGTTCGCGACTTTTCTACTGTTCTAGAAATTCGATGCACTTCATCCATACGTCTATGGAACATAGTTAATGTATGCTGTAGCGCACACCGTTAGCGGAGACTTGCGTAGCCGCAATTCATGAGAAACAGGGAATCAATGGAACGGAGTTGGTGCGCACTTAGCCGACCCAAGACAATGAGAATTGTGTTGTGAGATACAATTCAATTCAACTCGTCTATGGCGGTCTGGGCCTCTACATAAGCCTTTGTAATCTGGGTGTCGCTGAGCAATGATCTTTTCCATAACTCATCGAGCGTGATAAGGTCCGCATCAATAAGTTTGTCGAATACTTTTCCAAGCTCAGAATCACTCAAACCATACTTTTCCATAAGACCGGCATCGTCCATGCCTGCCCTAAGATCGGCTACAAACTCGCCGGCAATTATTCGTTTTTTCATACGGTAACCACAGAACCGAGGGAGATTCCGGAAAGTGTCCGGATGAGAGTCATTGCCTCATGATTGCTTGACCTATGTATCATTTTGAGGCTGATTGCGTCAAATTATAACTCCTCAAAATGAGAAGAATAAAAAGCCTCAAATCAGAGAAACTGATTTAAATGATAGCGGAAGCGTTTAATTGATCAAGGTCGATCAGCAAACGTAAATTCATGAGCAAAAAAGAGGCCAAACGGCTAGATCACAGCGTCGTTATTTTCGATTTCATCAATTGGAAGTAATCGGCCACGTGAGCTATCGGCATGTTCAGTTCATGCGAACTCAGCAATGCAGCATATGAATCTTCATGTTCAGGCGCAAATCCATGCATACCCGGTAAAGCTCTGAGCCCCATATCGCATGGCTCTATTTGCCACCCCGGGTCCATGAGTAAATAAACCTGCCCGTACATGTGGTCGGCAAAATTAATTCCGTACCCAACTAGTTCATCTTCAATCAACACTCTGCTATTGGGGATTTCCGGCAACGTGCCCATTATCAACTTTTCTGCACGATCGTTGAGGAACCAAAATCGTGCCATGGTGGAGTCGTACACAACGGCATAATCTTTACCGAATGTTAGGCCGAGTCCGTCAATTTGAGCCTTGACGTTTTGAACTCCAGTCAGTGTCGTCATTCCATGATCCGAAAAAACAGCAAAGTAGATGTCCTGGTAGTGTGCTTCAAGTTCACGCATCACTCGTTTGATCTGCTGTTCATACCAGTCCAATTTTGTGCTCACCTCTTTCCCGGTTTTCGTCACCATATGGAGCAATCCATCCATTGCAGCGGTATATAAGAATGCAAACCGGATTTCGCCTTTTCTTATTTCGGAAATCAAAGCTTCCACATTTTCGATTTCCTTCAATCTCCAATTGGAGATGTGATATGGAATTCGATTATCCTCAAGCAAATCAGCGATATTCTTGACCGGACTCAGTCCACCTGGAACAAAAATGTCCGTTTTCTCGATATAATCAAAGTAGGGGAGTTTCGTGTATGCCATTGAGTAAAGTTCAAAATAGCCGGTGAACCCATAATACTTGGCTACTATTTTCGATAAAATGTGACGGACTCTCCAACGGTCACCTATGGAGTAGGGGAGCAGGTCTAAACGTAAATACTTCATGAGAGAGAAAGGCGATTTTTCCGGCGCATAGTAATAGAAACTCAAATGTTTATGAACATTTGGTCTTTGGCCGCTTAGAATGGTGGGTATGGCTGTGCTGGAATAGCCGAACTGCATCATAGCCCTATATCTATACGGGAGTACATCTTTTAGAAACGGTCGATCCTTGATTATTTCCCATCCCATGGCATCTATGAACATGCAGACAACTATTTTTTTCATGTGGCTCATTTCCTTATGTTGAGCATCGTACGTTCGTAACTAATGTATCTTTCCAGGACGCCAGACTTTCGTTTTTTGGGTTTCGCGTTTCGAAATAGTAACTCTGTCGAGCTCCATGTTGCCGTTGTCATAGGCGGTCACTTTCAGTTCTGCGGCGCTCACCTCAACCGAGCAAAAATGGTCGGTTTTGTTGATTATTTTTTCTGAATACTCGTTTTCCTCTGCATGGTACGGATTTGTTCCGGCAAGTCCCGTGACTATAAACTGAACGGAATGCGAATCAGATTCATTTCGTTTGAGCTTCTTGAATCGCTGATAACTATGATCATGACCCGAAAAAACGAGATCCGCTCCATGCTCAAAGCAGTCCAAAATAAAGTTCTGACGACCGGATAAGGTCCACTCGTAATCACGATACTTTCCATTCGTTATTGGCGACACATGTAAGATGACGATCCTCCAATCCGCATCCTTATTGTTGCTCAATTCTCGGATGAACCAATCTCGCTGAGTCTCATATTCCCGCATCTGATTGGCGATATGGAGTATGGTGAAATGGGTTTTCGAAACTCGAAAAGAATAATGAAAGGATTCACGGAGTTTGGGAAAAGCTTTAAGAACTCCGGCCATGGCATCTGATGTGTCTTGATCGTGGTTTCCCAAAGCAATGTAGAAGGGAACTTTGTCCATAATTCCAGATAAAGGAGCGAAAAAATTAAGTTTCCAGTCATCGTGAAACATTGATGAAGACGACGACTTACCTCCCATGAGAAGGTCTCCCGTGTGTATGACAAAGGCGGGGTTGTGCTTCAGAAAATGGTCGGTCAGCGCACGGTGACGTTTAGGTGGGGCTTGTCCGTCTCTCGAGTCTCCATATACTATGAAATTGAAATCCCCGGGAATTAATGCCGGTGTCTTGAAGATCCAATCGGGCGATTTAAAACCCGTTTTCTCGGAAGAAATTCGGTACGTGTATGTAGTCTCCGGGTTGAGCCCATCGATATCGAACAGGTGAGTAAGTCCCGTGGAAGTTTGCCTCGGCAGGCTCTTCCCTTTATCGTCAAAGCATTCTAAAACCAGTTCCGTCTCAGCTTCAGTGTGAACCACCACGGCGGCTCGACCACTTTGAAGGTCAACGATTGTAGGCCCAAGATAATCGAGAGCGAAGACTTGGGAACAGCATACCGCAATCATAAATATGACGGTGCAAGCACAGCGCACTTTATTTCCTTATCTCGGTTTCTGAGTCTCGGCAATCAAGCCGACTCCTCGCCTTGCCAAGAGTGAACCTTCCGCGTAATAAAATTGTGTTAATCCTTTGAGGTAATCGATCCGGGCCCGAAGCGCGGACAACTCCGCGGTCACGGCATCTCTCTCCGTTTGAGCCACTCTGTACGCACTGGAAGTTCCTAGCCGGTATTTCTCAAGTTCCGCCTGTCTTTTCTCCAAATTGTATCGAACAGTATCCGCGGCAGTACCCATCATATCTCGGGCTCTATGGATTTCGGTATACGCGAGCAGGAGATCTTCCTGTGCCAGTTGGACCAAATTGTCTATAGCCTCGCGTTGTTGAGCCACGGTTAAAACGGATCTGTCAAACTGGGCAATTTCTTTCCGATTGCCTATCGGGATCTCGAAGTCAAATCCGGCACGAAAGTCCAGGCCGCCGAATCCGGCCGTAATATCGGAAACGGATTTTGGGAACGTCTTGGAATAACCTGAACGTCCCAATATAATAAATAAATCGAGCTTGGGGAGGAGGCCGTTCCTCGTCTTAACCACGTCTAGTTCCCCTCGTCCTTCTTTTAGACGAGCTTGATTTATATCAGGCCTCATTTGCAAAGCCAGTCTCACATGATCACTCAAATTCTCAACGGAGTCCATGGGTATTGTGGGTTTTGTTAAGAGCTTCACCGGGCGATTCCATAGATCAAAACTTGGGGGGCTAATCATGCGAAGCAGCCGGATTCTTGTACGTTCAACTTCACTCTTTGCATCAATTAAGAATTGTTCTCTCGAGGATGCCTCGGCCTGGAAGAAATATACCTCGGATCGCGCTTTCTGACCTGCCGCTACTCTTTCCTGAGTTTCACGAACGAGTCTGCGAGCCAGAGCCAGAGAGCGGGAATTGATATTTACTTGCCCCAATGCGGAAAGATGATCCCAATAAGCATTTTCGATATCGGAGACCAAGGTTTCTGCTAAGCCCGTCAATTCAAATAGAGAGATTCTCGTATCCAAAGCAGCTTTTCTCAAATTCACCAGATTGACGTCGACCCCTGCGCCTCTCAGGAGCTTCTGAGTTACTCCAACTTGCACATAGGATCTCCAGTCACTCTCCGGATCCGTCGAAGGCGGCATGCTCCTGTTCCAATCGGAACCCGCTTCGGCCTCAACTTTGGTTCCGGTTGGGAGGTATCGACTCACCCTGGAAGTAACATTGAAATTTTGCTGTACGGTGTGCTTGTCCGTTCTTTCTCTGGATCTCTCACCAAATGCCTGGAAAATTGGATCGAACAGGGCGGCCTCTTCCAATTCAAAGGTGCTTACAATAGCCGGTTTGATGCGATCAACTTGAAACTGTTTGTTGTTGGATAAAGCGAGAATAATTGCCTCTGGAAGAGTTACCCGAAGAGGACCGTCAACGGATTCCAGGACAATCTTCTTAGCCGAACTTTTCTGCTTATCATCATGTTGTGGTGGTAGAGGCGGTATTGCGGCAGGAAAGATCCGTCCCAGCAAGGGAACGCGAAATGAGAGCATGCATCCGGAAACGAGCATAGGCAGCACAATAATCATGCACAATGTGCAGATTTTCTTTTTGAGACCCGCTGCCAAACACTTCTCCCACATACATTATAGTTTTCATCGAATCAGGGTAGCTTTAATATTAAGCTTGTTTCCAATATAGGGATTCGAGATTGGATCTACATTTCTCCATTTAGAGGGCCCGAAGTTAAGAAGCTCGCATGAAAGCTATCTTGAAGAATTCCTCCATGATATGAAGGTATTCAACATATGACACTTCAAATTGGATCAAGCGGTTTGGCGCGAATTATATAATAGTTTCAATTCATTAGTCAATCCGAATGATTCCGGATGTTTCGTTGATGGTAAGAGATGATTCACCGATGGAGCTTTAGGGCACAAGAGATTCAATAGCCCAAGAATTGCATCACGCAAAACCAATAGGCGTGTCACTTGGGGAGAGTTGTATCGTACAAATGATGGGTTCATCCGTGCTCACAATAATCACACTCATGTTTTTACTTATCATTGGATTCGATCAATCTAACGGGGATTGTCGTTCATGCGAAAAGATCAATTCGAATAGATCAGAACAAAATTGTTTCCACAATATTGAGTCGCAGGCTCAGAACCCTGAATCGTCAACTAAACTTCGCTTGATGACGAACAAGTTTCAAACGGCGGAGTACAACCTTTACTGCGCAAATGGCGCAAGGAAAGATTTTACTCTTTATACTCACATTGAATTTGCTTTCCGAAGTGCTGACGCAACCACCAGTGATCTGGAATTCTGGTTGACCACATGGAATCGCAGGTCAAAAAAGGTAATTCTAAAGGACTATATTGAGGATAAGAACATATCTTCAGATTATAAGCTCGTGAAAATTCCTCTTTCCGATCTGATCACCCATGATTGGGATCTCGGAAATGTAGAGAGCCTCGTTTGGGGAACGGACCCCGAGGCTCGCACATACTTTGTCGAAAACATTGTTCTGAAGAATTACGATCCCATTGAGCTGGATGTTCATTTCCACAAACCTGTTCCTGAGAGCGCCGATGTCCTAAAACTTACGTTCAGTAAACGATATGAAGAGGAATCGGTCAGAGCACTTGAGAATTATACGTTGTGCAGCCTCTCCGATCCTGATTATCGAATGCCTTTGCATCCTAAGGACACGGGTTTACATTACCGAGTCGAAAAATTCAGCGCCAGCGGCGTTCCCAAAATCAGCTTCAATGTTTATATGCGTTTGCCTAAGCCGATGAAGAACGGACATGATTATGTCCTCAACGTTTCGAACGTACGGGATACGTTTTGTAACAAGATGCCGCCGACCGAATTCAAGTTTCATTACAGTGATAAAGCTCTAAATACCAATATTAAAATTAATCAGGTGGGATACTTACCCGGAGCCCCTAAAATCGGGTACATAGGTGGATACCTTGGAGATTTAGGCGGGGGATTTTGGGTTGTGGGAAAGGACGGAGGCATAGTCTCGGGGCAGGCTTCACTGCTGAAAGCACAACAATTCAGAATTTCGAATGAAACGATCAATGACATAGGTGGTATTCGAGAAGACGACATCTATGCAGTCGGCGACGATGGAACGATAATGCATTGGGACGGCGCTGAATGGTCGCGACGGCATTCCCCGACAAATGCGCATCTTTATTCTATTAGCTTTGCACCTGATGGGAGCGGTTGGATTGTGGGCGCTGCGGGAACCAGCCTGCGTCTCCACAATGGCTTTTGGATCCAGGTCCCTACCAACACGTCTGAGAATTTGCGAAGTGTGTGGTCTGGAGCAAATACTACGATTGCGGTTGGGGATGCCGGCACGATTCTTCGCTATAATACAAATCGTTGGATCTTCGAGAAATGCTCGTCAAAAAGTAATTTGTATGCGGCACATTCAATCGACGGCGATATGATCTGGGCAGTGGGAGATGAAGGAGCAGTTCTGGTCAGATCATCGGGAAATTGGAAGAAGTTCGAGAATATTCCCAGATCACATTCCAAGTTGAGATGTGTACATGCGGATCGGGCCGGTCGGGTTTGGATTGGAGGAGAGAACGGTATCGTTTGGCTGAAAGAAAAGGGTCAAACCCGTTTCATTGAACAGCCCATTTCGGCAGTAGGTACTATTAGGTCAATCGTTCTTGAAGATGCTCGAAAAGCCTGGTGTGTTGATTCTTCCGGAGGTTTGTTTTCATCTGATTTGCCCAAATCAAGCTGGAAGAAAGTCTTACAATGGGATGGTTTTCACCCGCGATCCATGTTCTTCCTGCCTAAAGGTTCTTTAAGACTGCCCAAACCGATGCGGCATGCAATTGTAATTGATGACCTCACCGGTGAGGAAGTATTCCGTGCTCCCATCAGAATGGAACATGCAAACTGGTTTTTGTCCGGTGAAGACACATGTTCTTTCGATTTTTCGCATATCACAAACCCGGGATCTTACCGGGTAAACGTTCCGGGTCTGGGCACTTCTGACTCATTTTTGATTGGACGAAGCGTTTTAAATGAAGCGGCATTCATTACAGGCCGATCCTTTTACCATCAGCGTTGTGGAACTGATTTGTCATATCCATTTGTTGAGAAGCGTTTCTCCCGACAAGTTTGCCATGAGAACCTTCCCGACTGCCGTAAGATTGATGCAGTTCTTCACGACTCAATCTCGAAAAGTCCGTTTCTTGGATCGGACCAGCCGGGATCAATGATCTGCGCTGCAGGGGGATGGCATGATGCCGGAGACTACGGCAAATACGTGCCCACAGCCGCTTCCGCATTATGGCATTTGTTTACGGCATATGAGATGGATCCAACAAAATTTAAGGATGGTGCGTGGAACATTCCGGAAAGCGGCAACGGAATTCCGGACATATTGGACGAATGTAAATGGGAACTTGATTGGATTTGTCGCATGCAATCTACTGAGGGCGGATTCCATCATAAGCTCACTTCTGAAAAGTGGTTTGAAGGAATGCCTCATGATGAATCAAATCCCAGGTACATTTATGAGGTTACAACACATGATACCGCGTTGGGAGCGGCAGTCCTCGCTTTGGCTTCAAGGCTGTTCGCTAAATTCGACGAAGCAAAGGCAACCGAATATCTAGAGAGATCTATCAAGGCATGGCAGTTTTTGAAGCGGCACCCTGATCCAATTCCAAAGTCCGGCTTTAGAAACCCACCCGGAAACACAACCGGAGAGTATAGCGATCCAGAGGACATTGACAACAGATTATGGGCAGCAGCAGAGCTTTATAGAACGACAGGAGAATCGGAATACGGCAGTTTTTTTCAAACGTGGTGGGCAAACACGGTGAACAAATCCTGGGGATGGAACGATTGGCAACATTTCTATTCATGTGCTTATTGGGCTTATTTACATTCCGACCGAAATGGTTCAGATGACAAAATTCAATCGGAAATTAGAAGGGAACTGACTAAAAGAGCCGATGAGCTTGTCGATCGCACTCGAACCAATCCCTACAAGAATGCAGCTCGTTTGGATGTTCCCGAGTGGATAGGCTGGGGATCTTTTACTCAGAGCGCAAAGTATTCCTTTAAATTAATACAGGCTTATACAATCAGCCGGGATCCTAAATATTTGACTTCAGCGCTCCTAAATTTGGATACACAACTTGGAGCCAATCCCCTGAGCATGAGTTTCATAACCGGGTTGGGCAAGCGATTCCCCAAAGATCCGCTTCACCATCCATCTATTCACGATGAGGTGAAAGATCCCGTACCGGGAATTCCGGTATTTGGAGTAGCTGCTCATTTAACCAATAATCAACCCTACTACATTGCCGCACAGAAAGATGAAAACAGCTTTCCGCACAGCAACACCCCAATGGATCCATATCCGATTTTGAGACGTTTCATAGATGCACATGAACTTGTACCAATGACCGAATTCACCATAATAGAAATGGCAGTTGCTGCAGGAGTGTTCAATTTACTTGCCGACCTCGATTCTCCGATGCAAGTCAAGCCTTAGCTTCTGTTTTCATCAATAATAATAATTGACTAGACGAATCTAAGTGGTATGATTCCGGATGCAGAAAGGTGCCGATTGGATTGGTTGCTCCTTTGATGCAAGCATTCCGCCGGAATTTCTGCTCAAAAGGAAATCTATGGAAGTCATATTCGAGCAAGTGGGTGATATCTTGGTCACCCAAATTTGCACCGAATCTTTATCAGCCGATAACATCAATGACTTCAAGGCCACTTGCGCGACCATTTTAAGGCCGCAATCAAAGAATGTTCTGGACATGGGATGTATCCGTTTCATCGATAGCTCTGCTATTGGAGTTCTTCTATCCTTTGCCAGGAATCTTCTTGCACAGGACGGCGTACTCAAACTGTGCAATGTGACACGCTCCGTATACAACCTTTTCGAGCTCGTGCAGGTGCAACGTTTTCTTGAGGTTTTCGAGAACCGTGTTGAGGCGATCCGCTCATTCGACTCGTGATCGATCCACACTAATATAGCAGGGGCTGAATCATGAATTCAGATCAGTAACGTGCTGAACGGAGAAACACGAAAGATGACCTTAAGCGTCGTCATGCGGTCTCACAATGATATGCCGATTGTTTCTGCCTGCCTGAGAGCATTAAAGAAACAGAACCGGTCTTTTGAGCTTCTCTGTCTCGATAATGAATCCGAAGATGGAACAGTCGAAGAGCTGCAAAAATATACCGATAAAATTATAAACATTCCCAAAGGGACCTACATTCCCGGAAAAGTCCTCAATCTCGGTATGAGAGAGACATCGGGGCCCTGGGTGGTGTTCTTGAATTCTGATTGCATTCCGCAGGATGAATTTTGGCTATCGAATCTCATTGAAGGAATTTCGGACGAGCAAAATACCGCTGCTGTGTTCGGCAGACAAATTCCACATCCCGGTTGTGATCATCTTCCCGCCAAGGATACAGAGGATACTTACGGCGACGGTTCACGCCAACAATACTGGCGGCACTGTTTCTCTATGGCATCATCCGCTATTAATCGCTCTGTTTGGGAACAACAGCCTTTTGATGAGAATCTCCGATATTCCGAGGATATTGACTGGACCTGGAAAGCCCGTGCTAGGGGGTACGTCATCCAGTACATACCGAAGTCCATAGTATCGCATTCGCACAATTACTCACTGAGACAGTTGTACCGAAGGCACTATGGGGAAGGTAGAGCTGAGGCCGCAATATTCAACTGGTCTCAATGGGAAGCTTCCCTGATTCGATATTCGCTCATGCCCTATGGAAGACAAATCCTAAGTGACTGGAAGTACTGCGTTACAAGAGGCTTAATAGGGACCGCGATGTTTTCGCCTATTTTTCGTTTCTCACAGATGGCCGGCCGCCGAAAAGGTTTTCGAGATGGATTGAAGGAGACACACATTTGACCTTCATTTATTCTCCCGAAGGATCAGAGCACTTCAATTTGCAATTTCATGACACTCTCATGAAAATAACTAAACAGGTCGAAATAACCTTAGCGGATAACCTTGAGGCTTTAATTCTTGGCGGAGGATATGGTCGCGGCGAAGGGGCGGTGGTTCTCAGCGCAGGCCGTGAGTTACCTTACAATGACTTGGATTTTACCCTTATAGTAAAGAATAAATCCAAATTGCAAGACGGAGCTTTGAAGGAAATAAGTAGTACGTTTGGGCGGGAAATAGGAATTCATGTAGATTTTAGTCGACCCTTAACTCTGCATGATGTGGAAAATTGGCCTTCGTGGCTCATGTGGTTTGATCTATTAAACGGTCATGTTGTCCTGAGCGGACCGGAAAACATTCTGCTGAATTATGCTCCGCCAAATCTTAAGAGACCTTTACCCGCCATCGAGGGCACTCGTTTGCTGCTCAACAGAGGAGCCGGCCTACTATGGGCCATGCGTGTGCTACGAAGTTATGAAGAAAGTCCGGATGAAGATTTCGTCCGAAGAAATTATTACAAATGCGCCCTGGCGTTAGGCGATGCTCTGCTCATCGCCCATCAATGTTTCACGACACGGTACTCAGGAAGAGACATATTGTTTCAGGATTTATGTGGAAAGGAAACAACCGTTTCCGAGTTGGGTCTTCGATCCATTTACGAAAAAGCACTCCGGTTTAAGTTTCGGCCGGATTTAGTAATGGATACCCCTCCTGAAATTCGACAATTTGAGCTACTTGCGGAGGAATGGGGCAAAGTCTTATTACACGTGGAACGGGTTCGTACAGGTTTGGATTTGAGGTCCTTGGAGGAATATTGCTTTTGGACCGGAATACGGGAATCCGAACAACATACCGGACGCGCCTTATTCAGGAACATTTTGAAAAATCTCCAATTGGGAAAGTTCACCTGGAAATATCCCAGAGAGTCTCTCTACCGAAAATTACCTGTTTTGCTGGGAGTGACGACTTTTCAGGCTGAAAATTGGAAGACAGAATCAGAAGAATTCCTGAAAATATGGGACAGGTTTAATTGATGACTAAATCTCCGGCCGAAGAATTCTCTTCCGACCTCGGAATGAGGATAAGCACTCTTCGGCTCATACAAGAAAACAAATATTGCTTCATATTCTTTGCAGTGGCGGATGGAGAGCGTTGCATAATAAAGAAATACAAGGGAGTGGATTCTCAACTGGTTAAAACCGAAGCGGAAGCTTTGAGTTTATATCATAAGCTGGCTGTAAGCCATTCTAATCTGATGGATTCGGGTATACCCATTCTGCGGGAAGATAAGAATCTTCTGGTAATCGGTTTTATTGAAGGCGATACTTTCTCTCGTACACTTTACAAGGCATGGAATCGACATTCTAAAAACAAATGTGTTTGTTTCATGCGCATTCTGGGTGCATTGATCGCACAAATTTATCATGAGACTCAATGCCCAAACGAAGAGACATCCCCATTTATTTTCGAGTATCTGAATTATTCATCACGAAACTTGGAAAGCCTTAAGTTTTTTAGAAGTTTTTTTTCAGGAGCAGTTTCCGAAGCAACCAAATTGGAAACGTCTTTCAGGGCGGCTCAAATTATTCCTTCCTTTGTTCATGGAGACTTCGTATTCAAGAATATTCATGTGAATGGAAATCTTATAGGTCTTATTGATTTTGCGAATGCCAACTATTTCAGCCATCCGTTGAACGATATTTACAATTTACGATTTGCTCTCGAAAACATGTTTTTATCCAGGAAATTCAAATCAGATCTGATTGTCGGTTTTATTGAAGGATTAGGAGACCTTCATCAGCCTGAAACATCCCACAAATTTTATTATGAGTATCATAGGCGCCGTTGGCTGATGTTAAAATTGTCGTCAAGAAACCCGCTTCAATTGTTGGAAGGAATTCGAGGTTTAGGAAGTTTTGCGAGACCGTTCGGTCCCGAGGTCATCATCGGATGAAATTAGCCTCGCTTCTCGGGATCCTAACTTTCGTAATCGGTGTTCCGTCCGTTTTGATCATTCTCTATTCTTTGCCTCGGGCGAGGCGACCCTTAATCATCCTCTTAGCATTCTTTACGTGCTATGTGAAAAAACCTCTTTATATGGAGGTTTTTTTCGTCGCATATAGAGGCGTGGACCGAGGCTTCGGGGTTACAGTCTGCGATCTCATTTTCTTCGGCTTTTTTCTTTGGATCGTATTCGGTGGATCCAAGCGGAAGATAATCTGGTTCCCATACAATACGGTTTTGTGGCAACTACTTATCGCAGTTTCTGCCCTGTCGTTGGTCACATCGGAAGTGCCGTATTACGGGCTGTTTACTCTTCATAAGCTCGTAAGGGGCTATATTTTCTACTGGGTGATAGTAAATCTGATAAGAGACAAAGATGACCTAAAGGCGGTCATCACGGGGGTCATGGCCGCTGTGCTGTTTCAGACGGGAGTTGTCGTCTGGGACAAATATGTTACACATCGAGTCGTGAATAGATCCATAGGATCATTTCCGCATCCCAACACATTGGCCATGTACGTTGATTTGATTGCACCCATGCTCCTGTCCCTGCTGTTAGCTGACGGATTCGATAAACGAGAAAAGCCCTGGGCAGGGATCGCAGTACTTGGAGCAATCGTATGCGTTGTCTTCAGTAAGTCCCGAGCGTCGCTACTTATTATTGGCATGGCTCTCATCATGGTAACAACTCTTTCAATTGCTTTAAGACCATCGGGCAAGAAGGTAGGCATTGCCCTTATGGGCTGCGTCTTGGTAGCGATCATGGGAATTGTAGCGGCTCCCAAAATTATCCAAAGATTCGAAAAAGCTCCGGAAGCATCCGAGTTGACCCGCGTTTATTTCAACCAAGCTGCAAGGGCAATGGCTGATGAACACTTCTTGGGAGTAGGCTTAAATGCGTATTCCTGGGCATTGGCGAACACGGATTATTACTGGTACGTGTATTCCGAAGAACGTGAGTCGGTGAAGGATGAAGATGAGTTTCGGCAAAGCGACATGGGGCAGAGCAGATTAGGTACAGCGCACCACATCTACTACTTGTTCGCTGCTGAAACCGGGTGGATAGGAATGATTGTTTTCATTCTTTGCATATTGAAGTTGTTTTTTCATAATCTGGTCCTCCTCTTGCAAGCCAAAGACGAGTATTATCAAGCGGTGCTGCTTGGTCTACTTGTCGGATTTTTCACCTTACATATACAAGGTCTTTTGGAATGGATTTTTCGACAAACGCAGGTTTTTTACCTGTTCTGTCTGCTTTCAGGTTTAATGGTGGCCGTCGGCTCCATGATGAAGGATAAGTATGTCGAACAAGAGAGCTGAAAAAACTGCGGTAACGGAAGCATCCGTTCAACAGGTACATTCCTCCGAAAAGAAGAATAGGTCACGATACCTCATCCTAAACACTCTGACGAGTTACGGCAGAGAATTGGTCGATACCGTCAGTTTTTTGGTTCTTATTCCCTTCATCATAAAAACGCTTGGAAATGAGAGCTTTGGCTTATGGTCTCTCATCTGGTCATTTCTCGCGATATTTGAACTTGCGGATTTGGGATTTGCAGCATCCGTGATCAAGTACGTTGCCGATGCAAGGGGCCGCAACGATAGGGAAAAACTTAGAAGTATCGTCTGTACCCTCTTTTGGATCTATCTATTTCTCGGATGCCTGGTCATGATTGGAATAGTATCAAGCTTATTCTTTTTCAACGCACTATTCAGCATCCCATCAAATCAAGCACCAATGGCGCAAGCCGTTCTAGTTATACTCGGAATCCGAGCTGCAATGTACTTGCCTTTGGGAATGTTTCGTGGAGTATTTGTCGGCTTTCAGAAGATGAGCATTGCGAATGCGTATAAGGCATTTGGAACCGTTCTGTATCTGATTTCAGTAATCTTTTTCCTGACTATCAATCCCGACATCCGAGTATTGGCTGCGGTAAACATGGTTACCGGACTTCTCCCGATGTTTGCTATTGCCGTTCACAGTACCAGGCTAATGCCGGAGTTGAGTCTCAATCCAAGATTCTTTCGGCGCGATCTAGTGCGACAGTTGACGTCATTTTCGATGTATTTTTCATTGACTCAGATTGCCGGAATGATAGCAACCAGGGCGGATGCAATGATTATCAAACTTTTTTTGCCTCTCCAGTCGGTGGGAATATATTCCTTAGGAATGAGGCTGTCTGAATATGCCGGTATGTTCTGTTCACACTTAACGAGAGCCTTATCTCCGGTGTTTGCGGAGCTTCATGGGGCCGCGGATGAATCGAACATTCGAGCGGCTAATCTCATGGGAACAAAATTGTCCGTGGCGTTTGCTACGCCTCTCTTGTTGGGATTAGGACTACTTGCACAACCCCTTATCTTGGCCTGGACGGGTCCTGATTTCATCATGGCCGTTCCGGTATGTCAGTGGTTGGCTGCTTCAGTGATGGTGGGAATCATTCACGGGAACACCGTCAGTATGCTGAGCATGGGCGGGCGTCAAAGATTCGTCGCATTCGCAATCATTGTCGGGCAGATATTGAATCTTATACTCTCTTTTGTTCTCGTGCGCTCTATGGGAATAGTGGGTGTTGCGATGGCTACATTCATTACGACTGCACCGATCTATGTTTTTGTTATTCAAGGTTTTGCTCTTGATTATCGGGTAAAATCCGTCCTCAAGTTCTATGGTAGCACAGTAATTCCCGCACTTATTCCCGCTATGATCATGGCTATAGGATTTCTCGGCTTTTTGAAATATCGGCCGCCCCAAAATTTGCTTGAAGTCGCTATCTTGCAAGGATTGGGGGTCGGTCTGTTTGGTATCGTTTACTGGTATATCGGATTTAATTCCAAGGAGAGAACGTATTTTTCTCAAAAGCTATTCAAGAATGTATTCCGCAGAAACAACCAGGGTTGAACGCCCTCTCAGGTTGCACATAGTCCATGGCTGATCAGAGCGAACAACCAACGACTTCGGCGCTTCCGTTTGAGCCCATAACAATACTGATAGGACTCATCAGGAGATGGAAGATCTTTGTCCTGATATTCTTCCTGTCAGTCGTTCTCGGGGTGATAGCAGCCTACCTTTTAGGCAGTCAGACATATGAAGCCGAGAACATATCGTTATACAAGGTCGGGGATTCAAAAGACCAAGGGACAAGCCGATATCCTCCCCTGAGCACGCAAGTGCAAATGGTTAAGATACCTTCAAACCTACGCGCGGTAGCAGAAAAGCTTCAACTACGGACGAGTATGAAGGCTCTAAATGCCGCATTTCAAGTTAAAGTCGAGAAAAAGACTTCTCTCATGTACATAATTGCTGACTGGAGTTCTCCAAGAATGGCGGCGGATCTTGCCAATGCTCTTAGGGATGTCTTTTTTGAAAATCAGATAAGACTTATCAAGGCTGATTCGGGTAAAGATATAAAGGATTTGGAGGTTCGCTTAGCCAAGGCAGGTGCTGATCTAAAGGAAGCCGACAATACTTTGCAGGGGTTTCTCGCAGACAACAAAGTTGTAGATTTAGGCCGCGAAGTTCAAGTGAGTTTCGATCGATTGTCCACACTGGAGGTGTCGCTTTCAACTTCCAAGAATGAGAAGGAAACCCTTGTAATTCAGAGGCAAACTCTTGTGGACAGAATGGAGCAGCTTAAGAGCCAAATCGAAAAAGAACAATTCACGACACCTCAGACCAAGGGACTGGCAGACCTTAATATCAGAATTGAAAGGCTCAGAAGAGCGATAAGCGACGATAAAGAACAGAGAAAAAGCAGCGTTGAACTCACGAGGGATGAACTTGCTTACGAGCGGGCTAAGGAGCTCATCTCAAAGGGACTGATTTCAAGACAGGAGTTTGAAAAGGCGGAAGCGGAATATCAGTCACAAAAGGTCAAAGCGGTGGATACGGAGGAAATCGCTGAATGGAAAAGACAGCTCAAGGCTTTGGAATCGGAGGTCATACCGCCAAAGGAAGATTTCAAATCTCCAACTCAGGAACTATATAGAAGTCTGCAAGTTAAGCTCATGGATTCCGATCTCAAAGAGCTTTCTCTTGAAAAACAGATATCCTATGTTGAAGACCAGATAACCTCCGTAAAACATAAGTTGGAAGTACTCACTAAACTTCAGAGAGATCAAGCTGTTTTAACGAAAGAAGTTGCACTCCGTGAAGGTCGTAAGAAAGATCTGGAAAATCAACTTGAGAAAGCACGCAAAGATTTTGAGACCACGGATGCAGGATTCGTCGTTGTTTCTCATGCTCAACCCCCGACCCAAAGCATAAAATCCAATCGCAAAATATATTTCGCGGCTGTGACTTTTTTGGGCATTGTTTTGGGATGGTCGGTCATCCTTGCCGCCGAACTTCTTGATACTACAATCAAATCTGCTGCTGAAGTTCAGAGCAAATTTGGAAGACCTGTCTTTGGGATCATTCCAAAATTCAGGTCCGATCAAGATTTGTTCCCGGACAACCCTAATTTCGAATTGATAGAAATGTTTCGGATTATCTCGGTTCGCGTGCGCAGATCCATTCCGAAAAGAGGTGCCCGGATTCTCATCACAAGTGCGGAGAGATGGGAAGGTCGAACACTTGTAACCGCTAATTTGGCTGCCTGCTTGGGTAGGCAGGATGAGCGAGTCCTCGTAATGGACGGCCAGGTCAGGCCCATTCAGAGCCAACTGGACCTGAGATATATGATAGCTGAAAAAGAAAAGCCTCTGAAAGGTTTAGGTGAATGGCTGTCTTTTGAAGCTCTTAGATCCGAAGAGATCGTCTGGCCTACAGTGCTGCCCGGGGTGGAGTGCCTTCCTCGCGTAGAAGCAGCCGTGACTCCGGATCTCCTCGGGTCAACCCGGATGCATGAATTGATGGATGAATTGTCGCAGCAATTCAGCATTATTCTTGTCGATGGTCCGCCGGTATCTACCCAGGTCGATGTGGAATTGATAGCGCAATGGTGTGATGCAGTCGTTTTTGTAGTTAGGAGCCGAGCTTGTCCGTCTTCAGCACTGAAGAGATCTGTGGATCGAATAAAGGACACCAACATTCAATTGGCGGGATTCATAGTCAATGATGTAGACCAGCTCTATTTGAGATGGGCCTGATTGACGGAAACAGGAAGACTGTTTTATGCATATCGCTCAGTTACCCAGAAGATTTGTTGAATCCCATTGGGGCGGGACGGAAACCGTCATTTTGGAGACATGCAAAAGGCTGGTGCAGAAAGGTCACAATACCAAAATTTTCTGCCCGAATGCCCTTTCAGTTAAGAATGTTGATTTCATCGACGGCATACCAGTGGAGAGGTTCCCTTATTTTTATCCATACTTTGGCTTGAATCGAGATATGAAATCCTTGCTGGATCTAAAGGGAGGAAATCTCTTTTCATTTGCACTCATGAGAGCCTTATTAAAAGAAGCATCTCTGGATCTCATTCACTTACACACTTCAAAACGCACAGGCGGAATCGGCAGGTATGCAGCAATAAAGAGACGCATACCTTATGTGGTATCCCTTCACGGAGGAGCATTCGATGTTCCGGCAGAGGAAGCGTCCACGTGGACGGAGCCTACCCAAGGAGCTTATGAATGGGGAAAGCTTCTTGGGTGGTGGGTTGGATCGCGACGAGTCTTTGATGATGCTGCGGCAATACTTTGCGTTGGACTCGAGGAAAGCGAGCTTATGCGGAGCAAATATCCACACAAGAAGGTCGTTTATCTTCCAAATGGCGTTGATCCTGCCAAATTTGCTTACGGAAATGGTCGGGACTTTAGAGTAAAAAATCATATAGAGCAAGATGCATTTGTGTTGACTACCGTTGGTAGGATTGATCCGCAAAAAAACCAACTTTTCTGTCTTAAGTGTTTGCACGAGTTGATCAAAATCGAACCTAACTTACATTATCTTATTGTCGGTCCGGTGACGAACGAAACGTATTTTGAAGCCATCCAGGATTACGTGCGGGTTCATAGTATAGAGAAGTACGTTACCATAATTCCAGGCCTACCCGCCGGCGGAACGGATCTTGTGGATGCATTCCACGCTTCGGATCTGTTCGTGTTGCCTTCTATCCATGAGCCGTTTGGAATAGTTATACTCGAGGCTTGGGCGTCGGGAATTCCCGTCCTAGCAGCTCGAGTCGGCGGCATCCCGGCCTTTGTTGATAATTGCGTTGATGGACTGCTTTTTACGGCCAACAACATGGATGAATTTGTACACGCATTTAAAGAAGTCGTTTTCAATGTTGATGCCGGGAAAAAATTGGGGGAAGCGGGCCGCCTCAAGGCGAATTCTGAGTACAGTTGGGATAGTATTACCAGTCGTCTAGTATCAACTTATGAGGAGGCTGTCCGTGAAAATCCTCTTCGTAAATGAAAAATGCGGTTACTTCGGAGGAGTAGAACAGAACATTGCAGTCACGGCCGCCGGTTTAATTAATCGGGGTCACTCCTGTTATCTTGCATATTGGACGGAAACCGACAGAGACAGCTCCGAATACAAAAAATTGTTCTCAAAAGTGTTTCAACTCACCGGCCCTAATCCGGGGAACAAGCTGGAATCATTGGCAGATAAAATCATCAACACGATTTTTGAAGAAATATATCCTGACGCAATTTACCTCCACAAGATCCATTCGATTACTCCTTTTCTACAATTCCTCGGACGAGTTCGTATTATCCGGATGATTCACGATCACGATTTGTGCTGCCCAAGGAGGCACAAATACTACTTTCATAATGAGCGGGTTTGCACAAGCAGAGCCGGTATCAGGTGCTATTTAGATCTCGCATTTATTGAAAAAGATTCTGGAACCGGAAAGATCTCCATTGGAGGAATAGGATCAAAACTCCGTGAGATGAAGAGCAACCAATTTCTGGATTGTCTCCTCGTCGGCAGCTCTTTTATGAAAAATGAGCTTCTGCAGAATGGTTTTTCACCCAGCTCCATCCATATTCTCCCTCCGCTTGTCCCATTTTCACCCCGGTTCGATTCCCCTGTTCCGGATGATCCCGTTATCTTGTGTGTCGCTCAACTAATTAAGGGCAAAGGTGTCGATCTACTCCTTAAAGCTTTGAGCAGTCTTACATGCGAGTTTAGGACCATAATAGTAGGTGCCGGTAACTCGGAACACGATTTAAAAAGATTATCACGTGAATTGGGCCTTGAGGAGAAGGTGCAATTCACTGGCTGGGTTCCCAACAAGGTAATCGGGGAATTCTATTCAAAGGCCAAGGTGGTAGCGGTGCCATGTCGCTGGCCTGAACCATTTGGAATGATTGGATTGGAAGCGATGAATTTTGCCAGACCCGTAGTAGCTTTCAATGTGGGCGGAATTTCGGATTGGCTTGATCACGGCGTGACCGGCGTGTTGGTCCCGGAACAGGACGTTGCTGCATTTTCAAAATCGCTTCAAAGTATTTTAACGAATACGGATACCGCTCGAAAAATGGGAACGGCTGCCGTTCATCAAGCTTCACAAAAATACTCCTTTGATGATTACATCAGTCGGACCATAGAGATTTTGCGAGACTAGCGGTTCGGAACATAATCGCGCCAATGTAGGTTAGGATAATGAAAGATCAGCATTCCAATGACCCATTCGCAGATGACATTATCAACCGTATCAATCCTAAAATTAGAGCCTCCCTCAGCACAGCTCAGTTATCGGGAATTAAAGACGCCATCAGCCCTCCGGAATCAGGAGCATACACGCTTGACGTTCGAGGTGTGATTCCATTCTTTTTTGCCCGATATTACATCTTGTTTATTGTCGGGCGGGATAACAGGCCCGGGATTCAAATAACGGAGACGTACAGAAAAAATCGCTACTCGCTGATGGCAGGCGTCATTTTTGCACTATTACTTGTTTTGCCTTTTCTTTTCCTGTTGAGTCTGTTGGTCTATTACATGTAGGTTAGGCATCCGGAAGCAGATTCCGTAGAAAGGAGCACTTATGCGCCTGGGGATAGTTACCTTTGGCGGCGATGGCGGCAAGTCAGGGATCAGTCATTACATAATAAAGCTGCTTGAGCAATTTGCCGAGATACCCGATGCTCCTGAATGCGAAGTTATTGTCTATGAGGACGAGAAAACGATTTTCGTACCGGATTCCAAAAACATGAAGGCCGTATTATATGGTGATCGCTGGAGAAATCCGGTTCTCAATGTTGCATGGCATCAGTTCGGATTACCGTTGCTCTGTATGAAGCACAAATACGACATGCTGTTCATGCCGGCTGCAAATCGTCGAATGCCTTACTGGGTTCCTTGTCCTACAGTAGGAACAGTGCATGATTTTTCCAGCACCCACGTGGCTGAAAAATATGATCCAGCGAGGATGTTCTTCATCAAGAAAGTAACTCCTGTGCTTATCCGAAAACTTGATATGGTGCTTACCGTCAGCGAAAACAGCAAGAAGGATATTGCAGGCTTCTGTCAAATTCCCGAAGACCAAATCATTGTCACTCCCAATGGAGTTGATCTTGACATTTACTCTCCGCGAAATAAGGAAGAATCGCTCAAACAACTCCAGTCGAATTATCCGATCATTTCGCCTAATATATTGTATGTTTCAAGACTTGAGCATCCAGGCAAAAATCATGTCGGGCTGATAAAAGCATTTAACATCTTTAAACAAAAAACGGGCCTGCCTCATCAGCTGGTGCTGGCTGGAAGTAAATGGAGCCGGGCTGAAGAAGTGTACAAAGCGGCCGCCGAATCCCCTTATTCTTCGGACATCGCTTTCATAGGTTTTGTTGCAGGTGCGGACTTGCCGGCTCTTTACTGCGCTTCAGACTTGTTCGTTTTTCCTTCATTGTATGAAGGTTTCGGAATGCCTATCCTCGAAGCCATGGGTTGCGGCATCCCGGTGGCCTGCTCCAATGTTTCTTCGATGCCCGAGGTTGCCGGAAATGCGGCGCTTCTATTTGATCCCTATGATGAGCGGGATATTGCGCTTCAACTTGAAAGGATGCTGACAAACGACGACTTGCGGTCACAATGTATAAGCAGGGGTCTTGAGCGAAGCAGGTCCTTCGGATGGAGAGAGACGGCCGTTAAGACACTCGAAGTAATACATTCGACATGGGAGGCGCACCATTGAACCAACCGGAGCCTGTTTCAATTCAAAGTCAGAAATCGCCTGCCGGCAAACGAATTTTCGATATTGTGTTATCGTCTCTCCTCATCATCTTACTATCACCGTTCATAGCAGTCGCCTTTGTGTTGACAGGCTTTTCCTTGATACGAACTCCATATGTGGGCTTGAATCTCAGCAAGTTTGAACAACTCACGTTCAATGACGGTGCAGGTTGGGGTGGCAGATTAGTTCGAGTTCTGAGACTTTCCCGATTACCGATACTTCTGAATGTGCTCAAGGGAGATCTGTCCTTTGTCGGTCCCCGGGCAAAAACTCCCGATCAAGTCGGTGTTGAAAATAGCGATATACCGGATAGATATGGTGTTAGACCCGGCATCGTATCGCTCTGGTGGATCCGAAATCAGGCCAACATTCACTACGGAACTGAATCTGAAACGGACTTGGAGTATGTGCGGAATGTCGGCTTAAGTAACGACATCGGCATTTTACTCAGATCTATACCGGCATACTTGTTTGGCAGCTCTGTTGAAGAGCATAGCGCCGAGGTCAAAATTCTGGGAATACGGATGCATAATCTAACTATGACCGAAGCTTTGGATCAAATCATTCAATGGCTGAGTCAAAATGAAGCCAGGCAAGTCTGTTTCGTAAATGCCGATTGTGCAAACGTTGCGTACAGGAATGAGGATTACAGAATCTTGCTCAATGAATCGGATCTCTGTTTGGCGGATGGAATCGGTCTGAAGATTGGCGGCAAATTGACCAAGCAGGTAATTGTACAAAATGTGAATGGAACGGATATGTTTCCTAAGTTATGCGAATCGTTATCCAAAACCGATCGAAAGTTATTTCTCCTTGGTGGACGGCCCGAAGTTGTGGAAGGGGTATCAGAATGGGTAACTGAAAATTTTACATCATTACACATTGCCGGATATCACCACGGATATTTCAGCTCGGCGGAAGAAGAATCAGTGTTAATGCAGGTAAGGGATTCCGGAGCTGACCTGCTGTTAGTTGCATTCGGAGCACCCAAGCAGGACCTGTGGATTAAGAAAAACATTGAATCAACAGGGGCTCGAGTGGCAATGGGCGTGGGAGGTCTGTTTGACTTCTATTCAGGGCGCATTCCCCGTGCTCCACTTTGGATGAGAGAAATCGGCATGGAGTGGTTTTATCGCTTTACTCAGGAACCCGGTCGCCTTTGGAAACGCTATTTCGTCGGGAATGCCGTATTTCTGTATAGGGTTATCAAAGAGCGCATAGTATCCCCTAAGTGAAACCTAAACATCAAAGAGTTCCCCGACATCATTCCCTGAGCCTACACCCCCTAATGCACTGATTTCGGATTTGCTGAATCCCGATCGCTGTAGAGCATCGACAATGTCTGACTTAAGGTCAGGAATCCACGATCTAATAATGTCTATGCTGCCGGAGGGTTCGACCGCGAATCTCCCCAGACCTGCTGGGATCAGGAGAGTATCTCCTTGTTCCACCCAAACGGGATCGCCATAAATCCAGTTCACATATCCTTGTCCTGCCAGAATACTGAATACCCAGAAGCGTTCAGGATCCGATTTGAACTCCATTTTTTTCTTGGAAGAGTATTTCACGGCAGCAAAATGCCTACATGCACAAAGATAGGATATGTCCGTAGATCCATCAGTAGTATTCAACGGAGGAATTCTATAATCCGGGATGTATTCGTAATTGAGTACGTTTAATGCCTTTGAAGTGTGCAAAGCTCTCGGATTTCCGTGTTCGTCCACTCTGTCCCAATCGTACAATCGATACGTAACGTCTGAATTCTGCTGGATCTCCAGAACCGAAATTCCAGGCCCAAGTGCGTGGATTGTGCCCGGAGGGATATAGTAGACATCTCCTGGTTTCGGAGCGATCACATTGATGATGTCGTTAAAATCATTGTTGATGATTTTTTCTATCAGCTCATCTTTCGTGAATCCGTGTTTCCAACCCACCATGATGTAGGATTTTGGTGGAGCATTCAGGACTAACCACATTTCGGTTTTTCCGGAAGAGTTTTCATGAATTCGTGCGAAAGAATCATCGGGATGGACTTGAATGGACAGTACTTGTGATGGAAAAAGATATTTGATGAGTAGAGGAAAAGGCGAATCGGGTGAAATCTTATCGACTATGGAATATCCTACCAATTTGGGACCAAGTTCCTGGATTAGTTCCCTGATGGGTTTCAACCGATGGACACCATTGAGCACAACGTTTCCTTCATCCGGATCATCGAAGGTCTCCCATAGCTCCCCTATGTTCGGCAGATTCGGCATATTTCTCGACGATGCCCAGGTTATCGTTGGGCTTCCCCAAAGCTTTCCCAAGGCAATTCGGCTCAATTCCAATGGATAAATTTGGGGGTCAGCGTCTTTATCTTTCAAAGAATGCCTATCCGATAAAGGAGGATATCTCCCGTCCCTGAGCACTGCGCCTTCAGGGACTCGATAAATTGCATTTTCTTCCGCCCTGATCTCGACTCGACCCACTATTTTGACATTTGGTTCAAAGTACACCGGCCCGTAAACGTCAAGTTCATCGGTTCTCAGGAGAGATATTGATGCAGGATCATCAAAACACTCATTCATCTTCATCGGTGAATCCAGAAAATCCTCGGAAAAGAATACTCGCGGCATAAAGGGAAGGTAATTGGGTCGCAATACGTTGCGTTTTAGGCGATGCATGGAATCCAAGACACAGGCATCCGATCTCAAAACAAATAGATCGGAAATCTTCTTGGTGGGAAAAAAGCGCTCTCGAGACACTTTAAGAACTCTTGTGCGACTGAAGCATCCAAGAGCGGAACCCATGGCCGTTTCAATTTGAATAATTTCCTGTCCTTGGATTTTCTTGAAATTCTGAATTATCGGCAGATCAATTGGCCCATTATCTACTTTCTCTTTCAAAGATTCGAGATCGATCCACAGATTATTGGTATTGAAATAGGGATACCGGAGAATATCTTGGAACAGAGATCTTTCTTCAGGAGAAACCTGTGCAATCTCAAGTAATTGAAGGAATCCCTGAGCCAGTACCGGAGTTCCGCCTTTTCGGTCTGCATTTGTTCGATCAGTTACTTCCAGAATAAAATCCAATTCGTCTGAATTCATAATATTCAGCACGGAAGGATCGGGATATGCGGCCAAATTGTCGAGATTCGATACGAAAGCCCATTTATACCCTTGGCTAAGAAGATCCTTCAGGAGATTTGTTCTGTGCAGGCTATCATAAATGTCACCATGCCCTGGAGGTACCCAGTCCTCATCCGTGCCCGTCTCGAGCGGAGCAAAAGATCCCTTGAGAAGCCTGGGAACCTGTCCCTGTATAAGGGTCAACACATCAATGCCCGTACGGTGAACTTTTTCCATCGTCAAATCATGCGTAAAAAAGCTGTTCATGAGGATCAAAGGTAAAGCGAAACCGTGATCTTTTCTCAACGCTTCGGTTTGTCTGAGCACGATTTCAAGATAGGATAAACCGTCTTTTGCTTCGAGAATTCCTTTCGGAATTCTGCCTCCCATTGTTGTGCTCAAGCCGCCGTTGAGCTTAATAACAACGAGTCTTTTCATTAATTCAGAGTTTTGAAATTTAGAAACGTCACCAGAAGTCGATTCATGTTCAATGAGTAG